>JAHIKS010000100.1 GCA_018897475.1 Candidatus Altarchaeota archaeon | reverse complement strand
GGTTGACTGGCTCATAAAGGACGCAGATGATGTTGACAAAGTAGTTGAGAGGATAGGCAACCCTGGCATTAAGGTTTCTGACCTGGAATATAATGACGACATTCTTGTTCTCGATATAGGGTTATTCAGCCATTCCCTTACATTCGACCAGATTTACAAAGGCGTCGATGTGTATAAAGGGGTGAAGGAAGCCATCACGGATCTAAGGAAAACGCTGAAAGAAATGAGAAAGAATAGCAGTCATTCCATAACATTCATCACCAACCCTGTTAGGGGTTTCGTATAGGGAGTTATCTAAGAATTCAATAACCTCTCTCCTGAATCCGTTTCAGTTTTACCTCCCTTCTATGTTCTCTGAAGGTTATCTCAAACTCGTCGAAAAATCCATTACGGCCTATCAAAAACATTGGTTCGTGTTTGTCCTCTACCGGAACCCTGACTGGAATCCTCGGGAGCATGAGCCGAGGACGAGCTTTCGGTATTATAAGGGTCATATGAGTCAGTATGGTATCAAATGGTCCCATAACGCCCTTGGATTCATCTGGGTCGGCAGACAGGTCAAGATTCAGATATTCGGCAAAGGCTCTTGGAATGAATGATATATCAGCACCGGAATCAAGCAAACACGCTACCTTCCTAAATTTTTCCTCATTACTTAGAATCAACTCAATGTATGGTCTATAGATGCCTTTAGGTCCTTTCTTATACTTGAAGGTCAGCGTCATAGTAAATACCTAAAGAATCAAGGTCCTCTCATCAGTAACCTTAGCCAAGAGAATGTCCCTATTACGGGGGTACTTCTTATCGCTCTCCTCCAGAATTTTTCCCAAGTCTTTATCATGAAGTACAACCTTGTCCTTTAGTATAAGGACCCACTCATCACTGTATTTATCAAGAGAGTGCTCTGTAAAATAGTTAAATTCACGGCTAGCCATTGAAAACACCATTAGATATAGCGAATTTTATATATAAAAACAATAAATCCCATAATCAATCCATAACATTCATAACCAGGCCAGTTAACGGCTTCGGGTAGAAATAGGTGGACTTCTGCGGCATCCTTGTCCTGGTCTTTGCAACGTTCTCGACCTGGCTCATCTTCGTGGGATTCAGGAACAGGGCAACATCGTATTCCTTCTCATAGACGGCCTGTATTGCAGTCTCCCTGCTCTTGATGAACTTTATGCTCTCCTCGTACTTTACGCTGCCGTCATCCTTTACGCCGAATATCCCTTCTATTATCAGCGAATGGAGAATCACGGCATCCAGCTCCTTCCATGCCCTTGGCTTGCTGCCGTCTATCCCGTCTATGATTGCGTCGTCCTTCAGCGTTAGCAAATAATACTTCTTGCCGCCAACATACATTCCGAACGCGCCCCCCTCGCTCTTCCCCCACATGTGCTCGAACATCTTTCTTCTCTGGCTCAGTTCATCGCCGTCGAACCTGAATACCTCCAGGTCGAAGTACTCCAGCAGCCTGCTCTCCAGCTCCTCCTCATCCATCTTCCGGACGTTCCTCAGCAGCCTGTGAGCTGGAAGAATCGATATGCCGCCCTCGTTCATGTCAACAAGGAGCATCATCACGTGCTTATTCGAGCCGTCTCCCTCTTTACTGTATTTCAATGCAGTCTCATAGCGGTGATGCCCGTCGGCAATGAACAGGTCGAGCTCCTTCATCCCGGAAACTACGGCTTCAATAATCTTGTCGTCCTGAACCACCCAGAGGCCGTGGGTGATTCCCTCTTCATCGGCAAATCTGAGAACAGGCTCCCGCTTGGCCTCCGTCTTCAGGATGGAATTTATCCTGTTGTGCCTGTCGGAATAGACTGAGATGATGGGGCTTATGTTCGCCCTGACCGCCTTTATCAGCCTGAACCTGTCCTCCGCGGGCTTCGGCAGCGTCCTCTCATGGGGGTATATGTGCCCCGACTCCAGGTCCTCGAGCCCAACAAGGCAGATAAAACCCCTCATTATCTTTCTCTCCCCCGTGGGCAATGAATACTCCTGCTCGTAAATGTATAAAGAATTCTCCCCGTCTCTCTTCAGAATCCCCTCCTTCGTCCATTCGTCAAGGAATTTCTTGGCTCTTGTATATTTGTTATTCTCATCGCTGTCGCCCTTCTCCCCCCTGCCCAGCGAAAGCTTGATTACGCTATACTCGGAATTGCTGTAATAGACGTCTCTCTCATCATCCGAAATAACGTCATAGGGTGGGGTCACTACCAGGTTCATGCTCTCTATTCTCTCCTTATCATACCTGACACCCCTGAACGGAATGACTTCGACCATAATCTCAGATATAGAATGAGGCATTAATAATCAGTCAAAGCCCTTTAGAAACTATGTCCAGCAGGGACTCAATTTCCCTGGCAAGGCCCCTCGGCAGCCCCATGATATTGACGTCCAGGAAACCCCTGACTATGACGGAGGTGGCATCGTCCCTGCCCAGGCCCCTTGACATCAAATAGATAATCTCCTTCTCAGCAATCTTTCCGACCGCTGCCTCGTGCGATAAATCGACGTCCTTTTTCCTCCCGATAAGCTCCGGTATTGCATGAATCTCCGCCCGGTCGCTCATGAGCAGCCCCCTGCACTCGAGATGCGCTTTGCAGGGAGCGGTATTTCCGATGAGCATCCCCCTGGCTATGGTCCTCGAGCTGTCCTTCGCTATCACTCTTGATATTACTTCCCCCCTGCTCCCCTTCCCCGAGAGCTCTATCCTCGACCCTATGTCCATCAGGGAATTGCCGGTGCCGTAAATAATGCTGGTCATCCTGCACACGGAATCCTTCCCACTGCACACAGCTGCCGGATACATCTGTATGTCCTTGACCGGCTTCAGCAATACATAGTTCGATACGAACGTCCCCCCGTCCTCTATCATTGCCGCGCTCCTGGGCCTTACCTTTGCCCCTTCATTCCAGTTGTGAATCATGGTGAAGTTCAGCTTCGCGCCCTTCTTTATGAAGAACTCCGATATGCCTATGTGCTGCCCGCTTTTAACATCGGGATGCGTGGTGCAGCCGGTAATTATCTTCGCGTCGGAGCCCTCCTCCGCAATAATGATGTTGTGGACGCTCTGTTCCATCCCCTCCTTCGATATCATCAGGCAGGACTGCAGCGGGAATTCCACCTTCGCTCCGGGAAGAATTCTCAGGAAATACCCCCCGCCGAACTCCTCGTCAGCCTGCCTGGTGTATTCGTCCTTGTCCCTGTCGACAAGCCCCCATCTATAGTCCCTGAGCCATTCGTACTTCTTCAGCGCATCCTTAGTGTCCATTATCTCCAGCTTGCCTTCAAACCTTTTATTGACCTTGGCAATGACCGTGCTGTGGTCCACCATGACGAATGAGCCTGACCTCTCCTTCTCGCTCTTCTGGAGCCCTGCCTCCTGCGCCGCCTCCAGTATCTTGTGAGGCAAATCCTGAAGCTTAGAAACCTTTTTCATTCTACTCACCCATCCTCTCCCTACAGCTCACGCACTTCCTGTAGCCCTTCTCAGTAATGTCCTTGAGAATCTCCTTTGGTTTGCCCTGGCACATAACTTTGCCATCAAGCATCACGCAGCCGTGCTCCGCCTCGATGTTCTCGAGAATCTCACCCTGATGGGTAATTATCAAAGCAGATGCGCCGCTGCTCTCCAGGTAGTCCTGAATCTCCTTGCTGATGAGCCTCAGGCTCTCTATATCCACTCCTGAATCGGGCTCGTCCATCAGCAGCAGCTTAGGTTTCATCAGCAAAAGCTGCAGAATCTCAGCCCTCTTCTTCTCACCCCCGGAAAAACCAAGGTTTATGTCCCTGTCCAGGAACTCGGTCATCCTGAATTTCTCGACCAGTTTTAATTCCTCCCTGCCCAGTTCCTCGTCCGGCTTCTTTCCCGCGCAGATTTTCAGCATGTCCCTCAGCTTGACCCCCACAATCTCCGGCGGCAGCTGGAAGGCAACCCCTATGCCCAGTTTCACCCTCTCATTCACGTCCATGGAGGCGATGTTCTTCTCCTTGAACAGAATCTTCCCCCCCTTTATCTTGTAGCCCGGAAGCCCCACTATGGACATCATCAGGGAGGTCTTTCCCGAGCCGTTGGGGCCGAACAGGACATTCACCTGCCCCTCCCCGACCTCCATGTCCACGCCGTTCAGGATTACCTTATCCTCCACCGTAACCCTAAGGTCCTTAACCTCTAAAACATTCATCTTAGGACTTCCACAGCCCATGCACGTTGCAGTATTCCCTGGCCGTTACCTGCTCCGCATCTATCTTGAATTCCGCCTCCGGCTCGTCACCCGGCTTCAGGAACTTCCTGCAGCTCTTCCCGCCCGCTATTACCTCGACCCACTCTATGTGGTGGGCATCCTCCATCGGGTGCGGAACCGAGCCGACCCTGACCTTTACTCCGCCCTCAATCTTCTCTATGACCGGGACGTGCTTCTCCTTCCCCTCGTCCTCCGTCTTCTCCTCAAACAGCTGCATCGGCTGCCCGCAGCAGACAAGCGTCCCTGCACCGGTATGCAGGACCTCGACGATATTCCCGCAAATGTTGCATTTATAGACTTGCCTCAATTCCGTCATCTTAATCACCCAGCTCCTTTTCGACCTCATTCTTCCCGTTCTCAAGCTCCTTTACCTGCTCCTCATCTGCAGCAAGAAGAAGCGTCTGGAATTCCCCGACGTGGGTCTTCTCCTCCTTCGCTATTTCCAGTAGAATCTTCCGGATATCCTCTTTGTCGGTCATTGCAGCCATCTGCTCGTACAAATTGATGGCGTCCAGCTCGGCAATTATGCCCACTCTCAGAATCTCCCGGTCAAGGTTCTCTTTATTTACCTTTCCCAAATCCATCGGTATATTCGACATCATTTTATCACCTCATTCGATTATCCTGAACTGATTCTTTGGAAAGCCGCAGACGGGACAGCCCCCCAGGGCCTCCCCCTCGGCTATGTAACCGCAGTTCTCACAGAGATTATACTCGGCCGCCTCAAGGTCGTTTCCTTCATCCACACGCTCAAGGGCCCTCTTGTAGAGCCCTGCATGGGCCTTCTCCACATTGTTGGCCCAGGTGAAGCTATCAATGGCCTTTGTATTATTTTCGCCCTTTGCCTCCTCTATAAAGCCGGGATACATCTCGGTAAACTCGTAGGTCTCCCCCTCGACTGCATCAGCAAGATTCTTCTTCGTATCCCCGACGCCAAGAATCCTCAGATGGTTCAGCGCATGGATAGTCTCGGATTCTGCTGCTGCTCTGAAGAGCCTTGCAATCTGCTCGAAGCCCTCCTCCCTGGCCTTCTTAGAAAAAGCAAGGTACTTCCTGTTCGCCTGGCTCTCGCCTGCAAAGGCGTCCTTAAGATTGGATTCAGTAGACATTTTTGGCACCTCTCTATATTTATAGGGATAGAATATATTAATCATATGGTAGAGGTAGCATATGCAATGGAAAAATCTAATCCTGACCGTCTTAATTTTGGCTGTATTAGTGGGCGTTGATGCAGAAATTGATTATCTAACTCTGGAGTGGAAATACAACACAGGAGGGGGGGTTACCAGCATTCACGTCTCAGATCTAGATGGAGATGGATATGAGGACATCATAGCAGGGTCATATGATGGGAATGTATATGTCCTCGATAAAAAAGGGAATCTTACTTGGAAGTATTATGTATTCTGTCCTATCTATTCTGTCCATGCAACAGACCTGGATTCGGATGGAAATGAAGAGATAATTGTGGGTTCCTGCCGGCCGGTGCATGTTCTAAATATCAGCAGGGAAATGAAGTGGAGATTCACCACCAAAGGCAAGATTAAATCTTTACTTGTGGAAGATTTGAATAATGACGGAGATAAGGAACTGATGATTGGCTCTGATTCCGGAAGGGTGAACCATTTCTATGCGATAGATAAAGAAGGTAATACCCTCTGGGGGGAGACATTCAGGGGCACCTATCCCCAGTCCATCTATGCAACAGACCTTGATAATGATGCCCTTAAGGAAGTCATTGTTGGAGCCGGTCTCGTGGTTCTTTTCGATAACCTGGGCAATAAAAAATGGACCTACAAAACTACAGGTGAGGTTGCACATGTATCTGCCATGGACCTGGACTTGGATGGTGACCAAGAGATCTTAGTGGGTTCCCGCCCATATCTCTATGTCCTTAATGCGGACGGCACACTAGACTGGGAATACAAAACATCTGGCATGGTCGAAAGCGTTTATGTGGCTGATCTGGACAGCGATGGGACCGACGAAATCATAATTGGCTCTGATAAAATCTATGTCCTCGACAGGGATGGCAATCTACTCTGGAATTACGGCACAGGCAGTGAGATTCACAGCCTCCATGCAGAAGACCTTGATAAGGACGGATACAAAGAGGTCATAGCTGGCTCGGACAAAGTCTATATCCTCGATAGGGAAGGAAATCTGGAATGGGAATATGCAACGTATCGTTCCGTTACAGACCTGCAAGTGGTGGACCTGGAGGGTGATGGCTATGATGAACTTATAGTCGGCTCCTTGGATCACAATATATACCTCTTCAAGGTCAGGGAGATACATCTCAGGGAACAGAATTATAATGAAACGGAAGAAGAGCACCAGCCGGAAATTACCACCACTACCACCCTCCAAAGGATTATCGAAAATCAGACAGAGATTAGTTCTACTCCAGCCACGGATTACACCCCATATATCCTGGGCATTCTAACCATTCTTTTAATGGTGCTGTTCCTCGCATTAAGAAAGAGGGCATAAGGCTACTTTGCCTTGACTTTCTTCTTAGTCCTCTTGGTATAAACAAAATACCCGACTAGGAACAGCAATATAACCCCTCCTGCTATCGTTGGGCTGTTGTCTGCTGTGAATGCTATCACCCCTCCGACTATCCCCGGTGCCGTGGGTATTGTCGTTGTGGTAACCGCGGGCATGGATGTGGTAGCTGTCGGTACGGCAGTGGTTGGCATTACCGTAGTGGTTGGCTCGGTAGTAGTAGTCAGACACGGCGAACAGGGACCCCGCAATCAATCCCGTTTCTCCCTGATTCTGGATTCCGTCATTACAAGAAGGACAAGGATTATATGGATTTCCCCGGTAAAAACAAAAGAAAATTTAGTATTTATAGCTCCTCTGGTTTTACAACCTTGATAACTGAGGATATTTTCTTGCTTAATTCCTCATCCCGAGTTACAAAAATTGTAGATGACTCCATAGCAACAGATAAATGAATAGAATCTGCTGGATCTATTTTGAGGGTTCTAACAAATTCGTAGGAGGACACCATGTCTTCCCTTTCAGGGATTATTATCTCGATACCTATACCTGGTATCTTTTGGATTACCTCTGCTATCTCTTTTTCTTTTTTTCCATGTTTTTGCAGTATCCTGTGTATCTCCATTATGGTCAAAAGGGAGGTTAGAGCTGAGTATTTACCAGCCTCTATATCCTGTAAGAGTTCAAAAGAAGACTCTACAAAATCTTCCTCTTCTAAAAGTACATTCAGCAAGATATTTGAATCCAGATATAGTGTCCCCATTTAAACCTCTCTTAATTCCCGTACAAGATCAATGGATGTTTTACCTTCCCTCTTTAATCTTTTCCCCAAATCTGAAAACACCCCTCTCAACTCTGCACTTTTATATTTCTTCCTGGGATAGAATACCCTTTCAATAAATACCCCCATTTCATGCATTTTTTCAATGGTTATTGGCATCTTCTTCACCTCACTAATATCTTAAATTCAATGCTTAAATCTGAAGAGGCGAACCTGAGCATCGAACTCGAAATTTTCCAAAACCCACCATAACAAAAAGAGAAATTTCACACACATGACCCCCCCAGAGAAAGGAATTAACCCTTCTTCCTGCTATAAACAAAATATCCAGCCAGTATCAGCAGCAATATAACGACACCCGTTATCATTGAACCGTTCTCCCCCGTAAATCTTATTACTCCCCCGATTATCCCCGGTGCTGCCGGTATCGTTGTTGTAGCCACTACTGGCATAGTAGTGGTTGGTATTGTCGTAGTAACTATCACCGTAGTGGTTGGCTCGGTAGTAGTAGTCAGACACGGCGAACAGGGACCTCCGCAATCAATCCCCGTTTCTCCCTGATTCTGTCTTCCGTCAGAGCAGCTCATGCATGGGTTACAGGGTCCGCCACAATCAACTCCCTCCTCCCCCTGATTCTTTATACCATCATAGCAGGTCGGTACAATTCCGCCAGAGACGGCGCCTCCTCCTCCACCGCCACCACCTCCGCCGCCAGTAGACCTGACGGTTGTGGTGGGTGTTGTCGTAGTCGTGGTTATTGTCTCCCCGCCAACCGTATAATCACTAAAGTGACTGACATTGGCCCAGATGTAGTTCTCCACGGTATTTACTCCAGCAGAAAAGACCCAGTCCATCTCCTCATTCAATTCCATCCATTCGTCCAGGTCTTCGTCATATCTATAAATCGCCAAAGAACTCTCATCCAGTCCTGCTTCCATGACCTCCTCATCCGTATAATGTATCTTTATCATCACAGAACTTAACACATTCTGCAATTCCTCACTAACCTCGATTTTCACAAACTTGTTAAGCCCCGGCACAGACAGAGTTTTATTGACCTGACTGTTCGTTGATGAAGAAACCG
>JAHIKS010000099.1 GCA_018897475.1 Candidatus Altarchaeota archaeon | reverse complement strand
TTTGTATCCTTCGCCCTGGAAACCATAAGGGTTCATCTCCACGGCAGGATTGAGGTCGAAGGGACCAGCCTGGAATACAGGGTTGAGAACTACATCCAGAGGAACATAAAACTCATTTCAGCAGTAATCCTCATCTCATCCGTTCTCCTATTTATACTCTTCATGGACCCGATGAATATGCTTGATTATGTAATTCGCACCATCAAAGGAGCCAAGGTTGAGAGTATCATAGGCAGAACCACCGCGGAGCAGAATCCACTCTGCAACGAATGGAATAACGAGTGCCTGCTCAGGTTCTACAGCGCCTTTGGAATCGCGGCATTTTTTGCAATCCCGATGATTTTTATTCTAATATATTTTATCCTAAAGAAGAGGAGCCTGGGCTCGGTGTTCGTTCTCGCCCTTGCACTGCCGATGATATGGGGCGTTTTCAACAAGTCCCAGTACCAGTTCACGGCAAGCGTTCCCATAGTGGCCCTCGGCTCCACCATTGGGCTGATTCTCATACTGACGAAAAAGGACATGGAAAGCCTCAGGATAGTTCCGACATTCCTGATACTGACCCTGCCGTTGCTCCTGCCCTTCATCGGACAGGGCATTGACGATACTCTCCTGTTCAGCGCGTTTGGTGGACGGTCCGTAATGCATATGGGTGCCAGCTCTGACAGGATATACTGGGACCCGGCCCTGGAGTGGATAGGCACGCTCCCGGAGGACACGACAATACTCACCTGGTGGGATTATGGCCACTGGATTGCTGCAGTATCCGAGAGAAGCAGCATACTGGATAACCTGAAGGCCGGCAGCCTGATGGTACAGGATATTGCTCAGTTCCATGTTTTGATTGAGGACGAGTCAGAGGCACTGGATATTGCCAAGGTCTATAATGCCACTCATGTGGTTATCGACTGGACGATGATAGGGAAGAGCGGGGCCCCACACTTCATTGCCACTTCGAATGTTACGGCGCCCTTTGACGACCCGGACAGGATAGGTGAGTATGAGTCCTATGCCCAGTGCGGTTTCTCTCCCGGCAGCAGTATACTCCAGCCGCAACTGATACCCAACGATGAGGGAAGGCTCGAGAGCGTCAGGACCCTAGTGTTCGGCTGCACTATCGGAGGGGCCCCGGAGGATTACATCGGGGCGATAATATTCGAGATAAAGGGCGGCACGGTTTCCAGCATAAAGGTCACTCCGGTAGTGAGCAGGGACGGGGCACTGGTCGCAGACAACCCGGTTTCCTGGGAGGCATGGAGAGAGAGCAAGGGGGCGTCAATCCTGGGCGTACAGTCACTGGCAAACATCCTGGGCAATGCGCTGAACTACCGGGAGAATCCGCAGCAGTACATAAACTTCCCCACGTTCACCACACTGGTATATGTGCCTGAAAAATTCAACCGCTACATGATGACTGCCCTCTATCTCGGCGATTACATGGAGGGCTACAGGCAGGCAGGGCTTGTGGACCCCAGTGTTCAGAAACTGGAGCACTTTGAGCTGGTTGACGGCTTCCTCGGGGACGGCTGGGACAAATCCTACTACGGCTATGTCAGGGCCTATGAGATAAACTACCCTGAGAATTTCACAACGTCGAGAAGGCATCCCTATAGCTAAGAATTTACTGAAAATTTCGGCAATGCCGTGGAGATATATAATTCTGCAGCAAATAGTTAACCATGGATTCCGCCGGCCAGTCGGCTATGGAGATGGTTATTGCGATAGCGTTCATCATGATGATATTCATCATACTCCTCTTTTCCTATCAGCTCAAGCTAATAGAGAGCAACGAGCTGAAGATGGTGATGGACGGCAAGAGGATATGCAGGAGCGTTTCGACAAACATAAACACCATCGCCGAGCAGGGCCCCTCCTATTACCTCTATTTCAATATCCCGCAAAAGATCCAGGGTGGTCACGAGTATAACATAACCGTCTCAAAGAATTTTGTCGACATAGCCTGGTATCAGTTCTCATGGACCGAGCAGATTATAACTACCAATGTCACGGTCCACTGCCTGGACAAGGGCCTTGACGTGAAGAACAAGGTTCTTAACGACAATGACAGGGTTCTAATCCTCTGCAACCGGCCGGAATTAACCCCACTACCGGACTCATTCGAGCCAATAACGGCGGTTGCAAATGAAACATTAAACGTCAGCATAGACGTCGAGAATTTTGGGGTTACCGATGCCGGCAGCTTCACGGTAAGGGTCAATGACACCAACGTCGCTGTCTCGGGACTCGGGAGGGACGAGAAAACCACCGTCATGGCAGAGCTGACGATGCCCCCCTCACCGGAAGATTACCGGGTCAGGATATCCGTGGATTATAACGATGAGATTAACGAAAGCATCGAATCAAACAATGTCTATAATGCAACCATTCAGGTCCAGTAGGAAAAAGGGCCAGGCCTTCAGCACCGAATTTCTATTGGCCTATCTGATATTCTCTCTCGTCCTTGTGTTCGCCTTCTATCTCTGGAATACGACCACTGCGGATATAATAGAAGCAAAGAACAGATACGAGATAGAGGATAAGGCGGTTGAGTTGGCAGAGAAGCTCCTCAGAACCCGGGGAATTCCCGCAGACTGGTCCCTCTCCGATGTAGAATCAATAGGCCTGGCGGATGAGAGCAGGATTCTCAATTCCGGTAAGGTCCTGAATTTCGTCATCCTGATGAATTCATCCAACCAGAACTATGAAAACAATAGTTGGCTTCTCGGCATTGGAAAGTATGACTTCTACTTCAATCTTACTTATATTAACGGCACCACGATGAGCATCAATGACACTCTCTGTTCAGCCGGAACGAAGGCAGTTAATGAAACCTCCATGATAACCGTCCAGAGAACCGGACTCCTTAACAATGAAATTGTCACGATTAAACTTACGGTCTGGGAATAGGGGCTATGCGATGCTCCTGGACTCGATAGTAGCACTGACATTCATCCTGATGATAGGGATGCTTATAGTGCATCTCTATCAGCCCAAGATGTCCCAGACATCCATAGTTGCCTATAAGAATCTCCATTACATATCCGAAGATGTCCTTGACGTCCTTAACAAGAAAGGTGTTCTGGACGATATCGGGACCGAGTGGGCCGTCTCCAACGGAAGTGTCAATTCAACTCATTTCGAGAACGCCACCAACATAACCAAGGAGTACATGGAGCAACTTCTTCCGCCCAACCTAGGATACCGGGTTACAGTTGATGAAACAGTAATTTACGATTCCAATCTGGACAACACCTCAAGCAGAATCAAAGAATCTGACTCCACGACAAAGACATATGCCTCGAGGCTTCTTGTCGGCTATGCAGCAGGCCTTCCTACGATAGGTCATATAGCAAGGGCCTTTCTGACAAACATAAGGGAGAAGGAAACCTCAGCTTATGCCTACTTCGGAGGCTTTGTTGGCCAGGGGAACCTGACAAGGACTCTGGAATTACCTGCTACTATAAATACAGTACAACAGGCTTATATTGAGGTAGCTTCGGGAAGCGAATTTGAATTATTTATAGATGACATATCCTGCTGCACATTTACGCCAAGTTTAGTCGGGGAGAATATAACTGCAAATATTAAAGAGTATATCCCAACGCCCTGGAACTACTTCAGTTCCGGGGATAATGAAATTGGGATAAGGTTTACTGGAGATGACCTTTCTGAACAATATATTGGAGGCGGCTTCGTCAGGGTTACCTATAACACATCTGAGATGGACACCTCTCCTGCATCTACCACGGACAGGTATTATTTTCCCGACATAGAGGGCCTGATAAACCTGTATTCCTCGTTCTATGTTCCAGGGGCCCTAGATTCCATGACTATCCACCTGGAATTCCTCAACAACTATACGACCTATCTCACTATTGGAGATACCACTGTTCTCAATACCTCTGGTAGCGAGAGCAATCAGACATTCGACCTGAACGATACCTACCTCACGGGAGTATTTGGCGGCTATCCAGCCATCTTTAGCGAGAACACCATTCCGATAAGGATGGGCCTTGAAAATGTTTCATATATGGCGGATGTTACCGGAAATGCTGACGTTATCCTCATAACCGACCTATCTGGAAGCATGTCATGGTGTCTGGATGGAGAGAAGAAACCGTGGAAATGTACTGATGTCGATGGAGATAACCCACAGAGGCTGGAACTGGCCAAGAAACTGGATAAGGAATTCGTTGACATAATACTAAATGGCTCTGGCAACAGGATTGGTCTGGTCAGCTACAGTAATAGCCTTGGGATTACCCACGATCTGAGTACCAATGCAGTCTCTCTAAAGACGCAGATCGATCAGTATTCTGCTGGTGGAGGCACATGTGTCTGCTGTGCGATAAGGCAGGCAAGGATTATCTTGGAGGAGCAGAGTAACGACTCCAGGCAGAAGTTCATCATAGTGATGACGGACGGAATTCCAAACCAAAAATGTGATTTGCTGGATGAGGACGATACTAGTGGATTTAATTACTGCTATTGCTGCAAGTACAGCTATGGTGGCGGAGATTCCCATCCAGATTGTTTAGGCGGTTATACATATGCTGCATGTGATGATGTCTGGTATGCCAATTGGTGGTGGGATGAGTGTTGTGATTCACAAGCAGGATGGTGCAGTTCATGGGTGACCGGCTGGTACGATTCTGATTGCGGCGATGTTATTGACAGTCTAGCAATCTCGCAGGCAATAAACGACTCCTGCAAGGCCCATAATGATGTGAATGCCACCGTGCATTCAATCGGATTTATCGACTCCTCAGTTCTCTCTGACTGTCCTGACTCAAATACAACGCTCCTGGAAATAGCAACCTGCGGAAACGGCTCTTCCTATACAAGTACAAATGTAACGGAGCTTGAGGATATTTACAGAACTCTTGCACAGGGTTTGGTGAATATGAGCTATAGAGCGCAGATAGGCTTAGTTACAGGTGAGATAACAGTTTCCAGATTATACCAAGAATCATATATCGAGTTTACCTATACTCCATCAGAATCGAACATCTCAGTTTATGGAGAAATTACCCTGACCCAGGATACAGAACTATTTAATGAATCAGATAATTGCACTGGCCATATACTTGTTACAGGAAGGGCAACAGTAACGGACGCAAGAGTCACCTCATATTCGGCAGAACACTGGACCCATGAATTATATGTCAGGGGCTCCAGGAAATACTACCTTGGAGACTACGGAAGCGATTACCTCCAGCTTGGTGACCCATATGTTGTGCAGATACCTAATCCCGTGGGGAATCTGATTCCCGGGCAGGAGAGCGAGATAATACTTAAAACAGGGGACTCTCCAATTGAGGACACTGGTTGCTCTACCGACGACAAGGCGATTTATACAATAAGGTTGCATAGTGGTGTTGGCATAGGAGATGTCTTCCTGGAAAAGGAGGGCTGCAATTGGACAATCCAGTTTGAGGATGACAGCGAACTGAGCATTAAAGTACCTGGCGACTATAATGGAACCAAGGAATGCTCTTACAGGGAAGGAAACGTTACTGATAACAGCCCGGATGCAATAGACGATGCGATATACAGACTACTTGTTTCACTGGACTCCAATGAGAACGACAAACTGGACATAAAATTCGATTCAAACATGCTGGAATTCTCCTTCACCCGGTCAGGGGGAGTCAGGTCTCTCTGGGGTCCAGCGAATTTCAAGTTAATAATGTGGATGTGAAAATGAACCTAAAGGGCCTAAAGGTATTGATAGTGGCGTTGCTATTAATTGGTGCAGTGCTGGTTTTATTCTACAGTCAGCAGAAACCGGATATTCCTGTAACGACCACAACGACAATCCCTGAAACCACAACCATTCCAGAGACCTCAACAACCATCCCGACAAGTACCACTACAGTCGCTATAACTACAACCTCACTCTCGGAAGAATGTACAGCGGATCTGGACTGCAGTATAACAGGAAATTTCAACCAGACCTGTGCACCAAAGGACTCAGAATCCAAAGACGATACTGAACGGAAGCCAGAATACAAGTGCCTTGAGAAAACCATATGCTCTTGTATAAAAGAGAAATGTGAATGGAAACCTAGCAATGAATATGACGAGTGCATGCTGGAGCTGTCCCCAAGTTACTGCACTTCCGATTCAGACTGTGTCCCCAAGCAGTGCTGCCATCCTACATCCTACGTAAACAAGAAATTCAAACCAGATTGTTCTGATATTTTCTGCACAGAGGATTGTCAGAAGGGAACCATGGACTGCGGCTGTGGAAAACCCGCATGCATAGATAATAAATGTATAGTGCTCTGGAGGAGGGACAGGAGTTGCCGTGACATTGTTGCCCTGACATTATAACTAAATAAATTCAGCAAGATGAAATACAAACCAAGAAACAGGAAGGGGTTCTTCTTCACGATAGGGATAATCATCCTGCTGATTCCATTACTGTTCCTTCTGTCCTACTACACCGAGTCCTCGAATACCCGAAGGGTGGATTCAGTCACAAAGATAAGGTGCGATGAATTGCACTACTTGGTGGAGGATATAGAGCGGGACATGGAGAGGGCAGTGGTAATCTTCGGAAGAAGAGCAGCACTCCATGCAACAGGCTGGGTGATTGACAACAGGCCCCTGACAAATTATACGTTTAATTGCAGCCCGACTTGTGGCTTAAACTGCAACGAATTTTCCTATGATGTAACTGGCTCCGAGGCAGCAATAGCAGAGCTTGTAGCATGCGGAACCCTGAACAGCACAAACATTACCTACATGGTGAACCACACCCTGAGGGAGTGGGTCGACCGGATAGAGCTTCACGGTGAAGAGGCGCACTTTGAGGTCAATATAACTCCCCTGAATATTTCCATCATTCCAATAAACGCATGGGAATTCGCGATAATAATCTGGAACAACCTGGAGATTATCGACGAGTCCGGAACGTGCTCCTACAAGGAGACCCCCATCATGGTCATGTCAAACACGTCCATAGTGGGCATTGAAGACCCACTCTACCCGCTAAATACACAGGGAAGAATCACGAAGTATATCCAGAACTGCAGCACAGACCTCAACATAACCTACGGCGAGGTCAGCGGCGAGGAGTGGCAGGGGGACGGGAACGCAACGGGAATAGCCGTCCTGTTCTCAACCATATCGGGGAATTCAACCTACTGCGTGGACGAGGGCGAGAACCTGAACGACCAGATTCTCATCATAGACACGGCCTTCGGAAACTGCAACGGCCTGGGCGACCACTGCTATAATCTATCAGACGATTATCATTTTGCCGGAATCGTGGACTACAAGAAGAACGACCCTATAAACAGCCTTATAGGAAAATGCGGCATATCAATCCCCTGGATATGGGGCACAGGGGATGTAGGCGTTACTGACGGGGACTGCATATACTTCACAAATGATGGAGTAATCCACAGGCTCGGCAGCGGGACGGGGCTCGAGAACCTCACGACCATGTCCCTTTGCTACAGGGTGAGCAACACAAGCCCCTACTCGGGGAGTTGCCCAACCCCCTACCCGGACGGTCCCTCATTCTTCGACAGGCTGGATGGCAACTACAATCTCTCCCAGAAATACAGGGACCAGGCGAACTCGACCTTCGGGAACCCATGGATAGGCATAGAAACCCTCATAGACCCGGATAGCCTGGAGTACTACGGGCTTGAGGTCTATGACACGGCAAGCTGGATTGACTATCTCTACTGGGGGAATTCCCCGGGGGATAAGCTGTGCGGAGTATGCCTAGTAGGGGATAACAAATTCAGGCTGGACTGTCAGCATCTGTTGATGCACAACCTGACCGTCTGCACATAACCAACTCTTATATCTGTGAACTACCCCGACATAAATGTCGGGGCGTCTAAGCCCCGAGTGAGTCGAGATTTCCGGACTCATTCCATGTGTAGGAAATCATCTCCGGTTCCGGGCTGGTTCAACTGCAGCCCCCGCCAGGTTTTGCTCCAATGTTTTGTAAAGCTCACTGGACTTATTCTCCAGCTGGGCTCTGCCCCTCAGGATATATTTAACTTAGACCTGTGAATATAAATACGCTTCCCTAGAGAGCACATGAAAAGTGAACAGAAAGGCAATTCATCTACTGCTTGAAAGCAGTAGGGTTCTTGCTTTATTAGACTAAAAAAACAATAAATCTTAATACGATGGAGTTGCTCAAGGGGAGGCACCTGGTTCCGAAAAGCAGTACGGATTTCTACAAGCTCTGCAGGAAGCTTGGAAAATTTACAGGGGTGATGAGACTCCTTGGCGATGTAGACGGGAAGTTCTACAGGGCTGATATGCTTATAGACGGCGGGTATATAGTCGGCGCATCATTTGAGAACATAACCAAAAGAGAGGCGATATTCAAGGAGGCCGCACTTAAGATGATACAGGAGAAACTGATAGGGTCTGCCGGCAGCCTTGAAATCTATGAGTTCAACAAGGTAGAATTGAATTCCACAAAGAAAGAGAACAGGGAGGCAACCCTTTCATCGTCCGTTGATATAAAAAACCTGGGAATGGAGGTCAAATCCATAGGCGAGAAAAAGGTCGTGGACAAGGGCCCGGGGATAATTGACCGGCTCTATTCTGGCGTTCCGGTCTCCAAGCTTTCAAGAGAGGAGAAGGAGGTGATGGAGAAGAGGCTGATGGAACCGCAAGTCAAGAAGGAGCTGGAGTCCAGGGGAGTCAAGGCGAATATTACGGGCCTTGCCAAGGCATTGAAGGGCATGCAGGGTGTGGATCTACAGGCCCTGAAAAAGAAGATTGAGATCAAGGAGGAGCTGAAAAGGAGACGGCAGGAGACGGATAAAAAGATAGCCGACAAATTCTCGAAGGTCGGCAAGGGCGAGGAAACGAGGAAGTTCAAGGCCCAGAAGGGGGCTGTAAAGACATCCATCGACAAACTATTTGAGCTCGTGAGAAAGTATAACAAGCTGAAGATAAGCGATGGCCTTGCCAGGAGATTGAACGTGAGCAGGGCACAGGTTGAGGAATGGTGCATAATCCTCGAGGACCACAACCTGGTTGAGCTTCATTATCCAACAATGGGGGAGCCCGAGATAAGGTTCGTCCAAAAAGCTTGAAAATGACCGGAAAAAAAGAACCCACGGACAAAGAAAAACCCAAGGACAAAGAAAAGGAGAAAGAATCCTGGGATGAGGTGGAGGAAGAACCCAAGGATAAAGAAGACGATGGAAAGATAATCGAGTCCTATGAAACCGAGTCGGATAACGTAAAAACTGAGGTAAACATTCTGGAGAAGGACTTTATCCCCTACTATCAACTGGTAACTCCCGACGTGGATGTTGCAACCTATGCACTGCTGGATGACGTCAAGGAAAGGCTTATCGGTGCAATGGAGATAAGCTCATCCGAGGCATTTGACCCAAAGCTCATGGAAGACCTAAAGGAAAAATTCAGAGAGAATGCAAGAACCCTCCTTACAGAGGAGCTTCCCGACCTCGATGATGACATCAAAGAGAATTTCATCGTGAACCTGATTCACGAGTTGCTTGGACTTGGCAATATAGAATTCCTTCTGGATGATGAGCACATAGAGGAGATAGTCATAAACTCCGCAAAGGAGCCCATAAGAATATATCACAAAAAATACGGCTGGTTACAGACCAACCTCGTGCCTGAATCGGAGATGCAGATTGTCAACTATGCCAATACCATAGGGCGGAGAGTCGGCAGGGAAATAACCTCCCTTAATCCCCTTCTTGACGCGCACCTTGTTACAAAGGACAGGGTCAATGCCGTCCTTACACCCATCTCGACCAAGGGCAGTACAATAACCATAAGGAAATTCGCGAGAGACCCGTGGACCGTTACGGACTTCATCAAGAACAAGACCATCAGCTCCGAGGTTTCCGCTCTTATATGGCTTGCGATACAGTACGAGATGAACATCCTGATATCCGGGGGAACAGGCTCCGGAAAGACATCCTTCCTCAACGTATGCATGCCCTTCATCCCCCCGAGCCACAGAATCATCTCAATTGAAGACACAAGGGAATTGCAGCTGCCCAAGTTCCTCTACTGGTGTCCTCTAACCACAAGAGAGCCGAACCCCGAGGGCAAGGGGGAGGTCTCGATGCTTGACCTGGTTGTAAACTCATTAAGGATGAGGCCCGACAGAATCATAATGGGTGAGATAAGGAAGCAAAGGGAGGCCGAGGTTCTCTTCGAGGCCATGCATACGGGCCACTCCGTCTATGGAACCCTGCACGCCGACACATGCGCACAGACCATAACAAGGCTGACAAACCCTCCAATCAACATACCCGAGAGCATGCTGGACTCGGTCCATCTGAACATCGTGATGTTCAGGGACAGGAGGAAGGGGTTAAGGAGAACATACGAGGTCGGGGAATTCACCCCCACCCTGGATGCGAACAGGAAGCTGAGATTCGATCCAAAGTTGATATACAAATGGAACCCAAAGAGGGACACCATAGACCTCCTTGTAAAGCCCGAGGAGATTGCTCTTTATGAGAAGATTGGCTCACATACAGGATATGACCTGAAGGAGATACAGGAGGAGCTAGGCATGAAGAAGAAAATCCTCGAATGGCTCCTGAAAAATAATATAAGGCAGGTGGATGACGTCGGAAAGATATTTAACCGCTACTATGTAGATACGGATACCGTAATAAAGGTCGTCAACAGGAAGGGAGACCCCAAAGAACTATTGGAATAAAATGCCCCAGAAGAAGATAGCGTTCCTCAAATCAAGCAAACTGAGGAAGATAGCAAGGTACTTTATAGGTGTAGGGGATATCCTGTCAAAGACCTCGCCCTTCACAGCCATAAACCTGCAGCAGTCCGGGATATCGCACGACTATAACGTATCCGTAAGGGAGTATTTTTCCGTATGCTTCACCATCTCAATATTTCTCCTCATTGGCTCGGTCATTGCCATATCCGGGGCTCTGTCCCTGGGGGGAGGAACAGAACTCTTCTACGGGCCCCTCTTCGGAATAATAATCGCATTTTTTGCATACATACAGCTAATCTCATACCCCAAGGTAATCGTGGGGAGGAGAACAAAGGACATAGAAAGGAACCTCCTCTTTGTCCTGAGAACCCTGCTGGTCCAGATAAGGGCGGGGATTCCCATCTTTGACACCTTCCTCTCCATAGCTACCGGGGACTACGGGGAAATATCCAAGGAATTCAGGTCCGTCATTGATAAGGCCAGGGCAGGGGAGTCTGTAATAGACGGCCTCGAGGAGCTGACCATAAGGAACCCGTCCATCCATTTCAGGAGGGCCATATGGCAGCTTCTCAATGCCCTGAAGTCTGGAAGCGATGTTGGAGACAACCTGGAGAACGTGATTGACTCCCTGTCCAAGGAGCAGCTGGTTGAGATAAGGCAGTACAAGTCCATCCTCAACCCACTTGCGATGATGTACATGATGGTTGCGGTAATCGCCCCGTCTCTTGGAATCACCATTCTCATAATACTCTCGACCTTCCCCGGCATGGAAGAAGTAGGCAAGGAAGAGACCTTCTGGGTTCTTCTTGGGGGGGTCGTCTTCATGCAGTTCATGTTCATGAGCCTAATAAAGTCCAAGAGACCGAACCTTTTAGGTACCTGAGATGGCCAAAACAGACATCTACACGACAATAGGCAAGCTGATGCCCCGGGGGCTGATGAAGAAGCTAAGGACGCATCTGATGTATTCAAACATACAGATAGAGCCCACCCGGTTTCTCGGCTTTATGATAGTCTTTGGCATCCTCCTCGCCCTGATAATAAGCTTTACCACCCACGCCACCGGCATTCTTCCAGTATACATGGCGATTATACCCTCCTTCCTACTCCTTGAGGGCCTCTTCTACGTCCTTGTTCTCATGTCTGTTGATTCAAAGACCCGGTTTGTTGAGGAGGTTCTCCCCGATGCCCTTCAGCTCATGGCCTCCAACATAAGGGCGGGCCTGACCACAGACAAGGCACTTCTCCTGGCTGCAAGGCCTGAATTCGGTCCATTAGCCGATGAGATAAGGAGAATCGGGAGGGAGCTCATGGCAGGGAAGAGCTTTGAATATTCCCTGGTGAAAACCACCCGAAAAATAAAGTCAGATGTTCTTGCAAAGACCATAGACCTCATGGTCAATAGCGTAAAATCCGGCGGCAAGCTTGCGGACCTGCTGGACCAGATTTCCGCAGACATCAGAGACCAGCAGATAATAAAGAAGGAGATTCAGGCGAGCGTTCTGATGTACGTTCTATTCATCTTCATCGCAATAGCCCTTGGAGCCCCCCTGCTCTTCGCGATGTCCGCCTTCCTTGTCAAGATGCTGGTTACGAACATGATGATTATAGGGGCAGAGATGCCGGAAACCCTTGAGGTGGGGGATATGCCCATATCCATGACAGACGTGCAGATAACGCCGGAATTCATCCAGATGTTCGCGCTAATCTCACTCTCGGTATCCTCATTTTTCGGCTCCATAATAATCGGCCTTATCCTGAAGGGCAACGAGAGGGCGGGGTTCAAATTCCTGCCGATTCTGCTTGGACTAGCAATAGGACTATTCTTCCTCGGCGGTTTCGTTCTGGAAAGCATGCTGGGCGGCATGATGGAAATCTAAAATCCAAGAATCCTGTTCAGTCCCAGCTTCAGCCAGCCCACATAGGGAATCCTTATCCACCCCCTTGCGCTCAGCTGCGATTCAGGAACTGGAAGGGCTATGCCGTTGCCCGGGCCGCACTGGTCCGTTCCGTGGTTGTTGTCGCCCTTTGTTATATAGAACCTGAAATCTCCCCCCTCTGGAAATTCATTGTATGGACAGTCTCCCCCCGCCTGGCAATTCTTTATTGATTTTATATAATCATCATTGAATTCTTCCTCTGTAAGGCAATCCAGGGTTCCCTCAATCCCACTCACCTCGTACTCCGCAACGTTCACCACTCCGACAACCCTGTGAATTATCGGCTCATTGCCCCTGTGCAGGAAATCCCTGTTATAGATAACAACGTCGCCAAGCTGCGTGTCAGAGAATATGGGCACTATGGTCCCCTTTCCGTCCGGGGTTACCGTAAGAACCATGTCCCCCTGGGAGAATCCACTATTCAGCGGGAAGGAATCCGCCGGAACCCCCTGTGCATTGAGCCATGTAGCCCACCCGTCATTAACATGGAGCATGCTGTTGGACGTTACAGCAACCAGCGGCACCAGCATATTGGCGCCGAACAGCAGCTTTGAAACGATTAGAATCACTGCGAGAGTAACAACGACCTCCACCAGGTCCCTAATAAGGCCCTTAACCTCCTTTTTGATGTCCATTATTTTTGATTGGGGGAATATATCTATTAGCGCTTAAATCAATAAAATGGACGACATCATAATCCTTGCATTCATCGGGGCAATTCTTGCAGTTCTAATCTACATATTCTGGAAGAGGATGAAGAGGCTGCTGATTAACTCGCTTGTGGGAATCATACTGCTCCTGGTTCTGCAGTACGTCTTCATGATTGACATCCCGATAAACATGTTTACCCTCCTGGTGGCCGCGCTCTTTGGCATCCCCGGAGTGGGAACGCTACTTATCCTCCATCTCGGAGGCATGCTCTGCTAAAATGAGAATCGCTCAAGTCACGAAATACTTCCATCCACACCATGGAGGCATAGAATCCAACGTCCTTGGAATATCCAGGGGCATTGTCGAGAAGGGAAACGAGGTCCTTGTCTTTACATCGAACATACCAAGAGGCAGAAGGCACGAAATTCATGAGGGCATAGAAATCTGCAGGGCAAGGAATCTCTTCACAGCCTTCAACGCCCCGTTCTCCCTGGGAATATTCCTCGGCCTGCTGAGGAACGATTACGACCTAATACATGTCCATTCCCCGGACCCCTTCAATGAGGTATTCGCATGGCTCGCCTCCCGGATAAAGGGAAGGCCCCTCATCATAACATATCACTCGGACATAATAAAAGATAGATTCTATCATCTACCCTTCAGATTATTATTTGGTATTATTGAGAAGAGAATTCTCGCTCATGCCAGCCGAATAATCGCAACCACCCAGGCATACGCTGATGGCTCCAAGGCATTGAAAAGATTCAGAAACAAAATCACCATCATCCCCAACTTCGTCGATGCCGGGGAATTCAACCCCGCCATTGACGGAAGCAAAGTAAGAGAAAGATACGGCCTCGGCAAAGAAAGGATAGTCCTCTTCTTCGGCAGGCTCGTCCCCTACAAGGGGGTCGAATACCTCATAGACGCCTTCAAGGGAGTGAAGGGCGCAACGCTTGTAATAGCCGGAAGAGGCCCGCTGAAGGAGAAGCTCATGAAGAGGGCCAAGAAAATCCCCGGCGTCCGCTTCATTGTCCCAGAAGATGACGAAATCCCCCTGCTCTATTCCTGCTGCGACGTCTTCGTCCTCCCCTCTGTCACAAGAGCGGAGGCATTCGGCATAACATTGCTGGAGGCAATGGCTTCCGGGAAGCCCACAATAACTACAAACATGTCGGGAATGCCCTCCGTCGTTGGAGACACAGGCATCCTTGTAAAGCCAAAGGACTCAAAGGAACTCAGCAAGGCAATCCAGAAACTCCTCTCTGACAAGAACCTTCGCAAAGACCTCGGAGAAAAGGCAAGAACCAGGGTCGGGGAGGAATTCACCCTCCCCCTAGTAGTTGAAAAAACGGAGAGACTCTACAACGAGATTTAACTTTTTTAGGATAAAACCAATATCTGATATCCACACACGAAATTTCGCTTCGCGAAATTTGTGTCGCAATTACAAAGCATATCAAAAACATATTGTAATTCCGATGAAAGTAGCGACCATAGGAACCGGATATGTCGGCCTTGTGACAGGGGCATGCCTCGCGGACATGGGCAACGAGGTCATCTGCGTAGACATACTTCCGGAAAAGGTTGACCTGATAAACCAGGGAAAGAGCCCCATCTATGAAGACGGGCTGCAGGGGATTCTCAAGAGGAGCGTCGGCAAGAACCTGAAAGCAACCACGGACCTGAACACGGCAATAGAGAACTCCGAAATATCATTCATCTGCGTCGGCACCCCTTCTGACGGTGACGGTAGAATCGACCTGCAGTACATAAAATCCGCTGCAGAAAGCCTCGGAAAGGTCCTTGCCTCAGTCGACAATCATACGGTGGTCGTCAAGAGCACGGTGGTTCCAGGAACCACCGAGAACGTAGTGCTCCCAATCCTCGAGAAGAATTCCGGAAAGAAGGCCGGGGAATTCGGGGTCTGCATGAACCCGGAATTCCTCAGGGAGGGAGTAGCCGTTGAAGACTTCATGAAGCCCGACAGGGTTGTCATCGGCCAATACGATGAGAATTCCGGCAAGAAGCTGGCTGAATTATACAAGGGCTTCCACTGCCCGATACTCAGGACGGACCTCAAGACGGCAGAGATGATAAAGTACGCAAGCAATTCGTTCCTTGCAACGAAGGTTTCCTTCATCAACGAGATAGGCAACATCTGCAAGCGTCTGGGTATAGACACCTATACGGTCGCAGAGGGGATGAGCCTCGACCACAGAATTTCGCCGAACTTCCTTAAAGCAGGACTGGGCTGGGGAGGTTCATGTTTTCCAAAAGACATCAAGGGCCTCATCAGCCATGCGAAGGAGCTTGGCTATGAACCCAAACTATTGCAGAGCGCTCTCAAGGTCAACAGGAAACAGCCGGAGATTCTCCTCGAGATGGCGAGAAAGAAGGCAGGCTCCTTTGAAGGAAAGAGGGTCGCAGTCCTTGGCCTCGCCTTCAAGGCAGAGACCGACGACACCAGAGAATCGCAGTCATTCCCTGTCATAAAACAGCTCCTCGACGAAAAGGCGAAGGTAATAGCATACGACCCAAAGGCCGAGGAGAACACAAAGGCAGAATTTCCCGATATAAAATACGCCCCCTCAGCCGAGGAAGCCCTCAGGGACGCCGACATAGCTCTAATCCTCACGGACTGGGAGGAGTTCCAGAACCTCAACTATTCTGGCATGAAAAACAAGATAGTGATAGACGGCCGGAACATAGTCAAGAACCGGGACGGAATAGACTATACTGGCCTTTTTTGGTAAAATGAAAATAATTGTGACCGGAGGAGCCGGATTCATCGGAAGCCACCTGTGTGATTATCTTCTCGATAATGGCCACGAGGTTATTTGCATAGACAACCTCCTTACCGGAAGCGAAGACAACATATCCCATCTAAAGAACAACGAAAATTTCGAGTTCGTCAATCACGACGTAACGGAATTCATAAAGGTCGACGGCGACCTCGATTACATACTACATTTTGCATCCCCCGCAAGCCCCGTAGACTATCTTGAGCTTCCTATACAAACCCTGAAGGTCGGCTCACTCGGAACTCATAACGCTTTGGGCCTTGCAAAGGCAAAGAACGCCAAATTCCTTCTCGCATCGACAAGCGAGGTCTATGGCGACCCCCTCGTTCATCCGCAGCCGGAGAGCTACTGGGGCAACGTCAATCCAACAGGGCCAAGAGGAGTATATGACGAGGCAAAGAGGTTTGCCGAAGCCATCACTCTAGCATATCATCGCACCCACAAAATCAACACCAGAATCGCAAGAATCTTTAACAGCATTTTAGCAGATCAGCCAGTGGTGCTATTCAATGACAATAATTTTCATTTGACAGAAATTGGTGGATATGTAGATACATTGGAGTCAGAACAAGACCTTGGAAGAAGAATCCTAGTTCCTGCATTTGACATCAACACCTGCGAAATTTCATTGTATGAAGTAAGTAACGTTATTAAGCATCCCTACTGTGGTGATGCTTATGAGATTAGGACATCCTATGGTAGGAAGGTTAAGGTTACTGGAGATCATAGCGTTTTTACAAAGGGTGAAAATTCTATACCAGTTGCAATACCAGTGCGCAATCTAAATGTTGGTGATTATATAGCACTACCTGCAAAACTGCCAGTAATTGAAAAGGATTTAGGTGAAATAGTAATCTCAGACGAGCTAATTAAAAATTGTCCAGATGATGAGCTGTGGGACTATGCCTTACAATCTGATTCTCTTAAAGAGATTATCTCTAAGAATAAGGACAGGATTTATGAGATTCTGGATAAAAGCAGGAGATATAAGTATGGACGTAGAAACTTTTATAATCTCTATAAGAATAGATTTCTTGAGCAGTCTTTATTGCCCCTCTATGTAATAAAAGAGCTAAATGTAGAGATACCACCAGATGCCAAAATACGGGTGTATAGTAGTGGGGCACATATCTATACCCCGAACAGACTAAAAATAACTAACGAAATTCTATGGCTTATTGGATTCTACCTAGCAGAGGGTAGTTCAAATTATACGAAAGGGAAGAATTACTTTATAACATTTTCTTCTGATGGTTATCTCTTGAGGAAAGCAAAAAAGATAATGGAGGGTAACTTCGGGGTTCATGTCGTTGAAAGAGAATATAAGGAAGGAGAAGGAAGAGCACCAGCAATATTCATACACTCAAAGGTTTTCTACTTCATCTTTGATAAAATATTCCAAGTTATCAGGAACCCAGAGACAAGAGAATTGAGGATTCCATCTTGGATATTCCAATTGCCTCTGTGTAGACTTAAATATTTCCTAGAGGGCTTCAGGGAGGGTGATGGCACCCACAGCGGCAAAAAAATGGGGAATGAATTATGCTTTGATACTACTGATGAAAAACTGGCTTTAGATCTTACTATGCTATTGCTTAGATTTGGTATAGTCGCATCCGTTGGCGAATACACTACTCAATTTAAGCAAAAATATGGGGATAGGAGATTCAAATTTTATAGACTAACCATCTGTGAAGTCTCGACATTTGATATCCTTAAATGGGATAAAGGTGTAAAACAGAAATTACTCGCTAAAACAAAGGGGGATTTAGTATGGGCAAAGGTCAGAAAGATTAAAAAGTGTAAGCCTAGTGAGTACGTGTATGATTTCTCTGTTCCGAAGGCTGAGAATTTTATGGCTGGAAATGGTGTTTGTTGCCATAACACCTTCGGCCCCAGGATGAGGATGAAGGACGGCCGTGTAGTGCCCAACTTCATGACCCAGGCCCTGACCAAAAAACCCCTGACGGTCTACGGCGACGGCTCCCAAACAAGGAGCTTCTGCTACATCTCCGACATGGTCGAGGGCATCTATAAGCTGATGCTCTCCAATGAAACGGAACCCGTAAATATCGGAAATCCCGAGGAAATGTCAATCATCGATTTCGCAAATAAGATCAAGAAATTAACCGGCTCTGAATCAGAGATAGTCTTCGAGGACCTTCCGGTTGATGATCCAAAGACCAGGCAGCCGGACATAACCAAGGCAAAGAAAGTATTGGGATGGGAACCTAAAGTCTCTCTTGAGGAGGGTCTGAAGAAGACCATAGACTGGTTCAAGACGAAGATATAGCATCCGCAATCTGAACCGCCCTCCTTGCTTCTCTCACGTCATGCACCCTGACTATATTGGCCCCGTTCATCACACAGGCCGTTACAGCAGCAAGGGTCCCCTCCAACCTGTCCTCAACCGGAAGCTCAAGCACATTGCCGATAAAGGACTTCCTTGATACGCCCATGAGAACAGGAAAACCCAAGGACTTAAATTCCCTCAGCCTCCTGATAATCTCAAGATTGTGCTCAGCCGTCTTCCCAAAACCGATTCCGGGGTCTACTATAATCTTATCTTTTGAAATTCCGGAATTAATTCCAAATTCACATCTTTCTCTCAAAAATTTAGTAATATCCCCAACAACATCTCCATAACTCGGATTATTCTGCATATCCCCCGGCTTCCCCTGCATATGCATTATCACAACCTCCGCCTTGTGCTTCGCAACCAGCTCGGCCATCCCACCGCTCCTGAGGCCATTGATATCATTAACCATCGACGCCCCCTTTCTCAGCGCCTCCTTAGCAACCTCAGGCTTGTAGGTATCAATAGAGATGGGAATTTTAATCTCCTTCTTGAGACCCTCAATGACCGGAATCACCCTCTCAAGCTCCTCTTCAACAGAAACAGGCTTTGCTCCAGGCCTCGTGGACTCCCCTCCAACATCTATAATGTCAGCCCCGTCCTTTACCATGGCCATCGCCTGCTTCACGGCGGAATCAAGGTTACCTGCAAGCCCGTCGCCACTAAACGAATCCGGAGTAAGATTTAGAATCCCCATAATCTTCGTTCTTTCATAAAATTCAATATCAAAATTTCCAATAACCTCCTGAATTTCCTTGGCAATCCCCTTCAGCCCGAAGGGCTGCCTCTCCAGCTTCGGAATCAGTCTGCCATACTGCTCCAGCGTCCCCATCAGCAGCACATCGGTCTCTTTCTCTTTTGCTGCAACGGAATCCCATGAAACCGCACACTCCCCCCCGATTGAAAGAATCTCCTGCTTCAGGATATTTGCCGCTTTCGTATCAACGCCCTCAACCCTTATCGCCCTGTGAATCGCCTTGGGCGCCATTATCTGGACCCCCTCCTTACCGGAGCCTATGCTCCCTATCTCCTTCATCGCCTCTTCCAGATTCCCTATCAGCCTGACCCGCACATTATTCGACATCTTTCCCCAGCAAAAATCTCCTTGCTTCCCCTACCGTAAACAGTGAACCGGTTATGAGCACCAGGTCTTCATCCCTCGCTTCATCCACGGCATAGCTCACAGCATTTGGAATCTTATTCTTAATAACCACGTCCTTACCCCCAGACGTAAATTCTTCCGCTATTAATTCCGGCTCCGTGGAATTCCCCTCGAACCGTGTTACAATTATAATATCCGCAAGAGCTGAAATTTCCCCCACCATCTCCGGGACCGCTTTCCCCTTCGATATCCCGATGACGAGAATCAATCTTTCGTAATCGAAGCCCTCCATACACTTCTTCAGGGCCCTTATCCCGGCAGGATTATGTGCCCCGTCAAGAATTACTAACGGGTCCTTCCTTACAATCTCAAGCCGCCCGGGCCATGCCGCCTCCTCCAGCCCCTGCCTGACCGACTTCTCATCGACAGAAACCCCTCTTTTCTTCAGCGCCTCTATCGCCCCAACGGCAACAGCCGCATTGAATATCTGGTGCTCCCCCAGGAGAGGAATACCCAGCTCCCCATAGTCGCAGATTCCGTTCAGGCGGAATTTCTGGCCCTCGCCACTAGAATTCACTTTCCCATATCTTATATCCTTACCAACCAAAACCAATTCCGAATTATTCCTTGCGCATTCCTCCCGTATAATATCAAGCGAATTCCCCTCCGCTCCGGTAACCAGTATCCCGCCCCTCTTCACAATCCCTGCCTTCTCCCTCGCTATCTCCTCAATAGAGTTTCCAAGCAGTCTCTGGTGGTCAAGGGCAATATTCGTTATTACAGAAACAATCGGCTCCACGACGTTCGTGGCATCCAGCCTTCCCCCAAGCCCGACCTCAAGGACGACGATATCTGCATTCTTATTCGCAAAATAGCTGAGGGCCATGGCAGTAACGACCTCGAAGAAGGTAGGAATCATGTCTCTGCTCTTCATCTCCTCCACCAGAGGCATCACCCTCTCCACCAGAGCGACAACCTCATCCTTATCAATAAACACCCCATCAATGCTTATCCTCTCCTCGAACCTGTTCAGATGAGGGGAGATAAACAGACCCGTCCTGTAGCCCTCGCACCTCAGAACGGAAGAAAC
>JAHIKS010000098.1 GCA_018897475.1 Candidatus Altarchaeota archaeon | reverse complement strand
AGTGGCAGAAAAAGATGCCAGAAAGGTGATAAACTTCCTGAGAAAGTTCAACGCCGAGATACACAGCAGAAAGGTGATCCTCACGACAGCCGACAAAAAAGCTTTAAGACCGAGAAGCTAGGCTAATTTTGTCCCAAAGCCGCGCCAATCCTATAACAAGGCGATGCCAGCTACTGATTATTCAGCCCTAAGAGAGGAGGTTACGACTGGGAAGACCGCACCCGTTACCGATACTAGGAGTGCTGGTTCTGCCACTGCCCCGGAAACACCTCAGCCCGACATAAAATTCGGCGTCGGCATGTCGCAGGAGTGGGACCCCTACAAGGCCAGAGTGCAGGTTCCCACACTACAGATCATCTATTGACACAGTATCTACCTCTTTAATCTTGTCAAAATGTGGGTCCTCGGCCAGTAGAGATACATTCTCTATCTTTGCCGTAGCAGCTATTATCGCATCCGCTATAGGTAAAGGGTCCCCGGCCTTTGAATACCTATATTTGAATTCCCCCGTAAGTTCCGCTATTTCGATATTAACCGGAATCACTTTGAGCTGCGATTTAAGTACGGACAAAACCTCCTCTGCCAGAGACTGGTCGTACCTTGCCAGCGAATAATAAACCTCAGAAAGAGTTATTGAGCTTATTATGGCCTCAGTTTCGTTATCCCTGACCCTTTGCATCAGACCTTTTATCCTCTCTGCATCTTCCTCTTCTTTGAAGTATATTACGAAGATTTCCGAATCTATGGCTATTCTACTCAAACTCGGCATCTTCATCCCTTACCTCGCTGATGATATCCCTTGCAGTCTTATTCTTTGGCAGGATGTTCTTGGCACACCCCATGAGATCAGGCAGGGTTAAAGCAGGTCTGATCCTTACTTCATTCTTATCTATCATGAGCGTTATTCTTTCCCCTACCTTAACCCCAAGATTCTTTAAGGCGTCTTTTGGCAGGTTTATGTCGCCATTGGGCTTTATCTTCCCATAGATGGTATCCATTGCAGTCACCCTAATAGAATATGGTACTGAAGCCAAATAAATACTGTATGTATACCCCCTTAGCAAATTCTTTAACAGGGGGTTCCTATGCCAACTGCCGATTATTCTGTTCTCAGGGAAGAGGTTACGGCCGGGAAGACCCGCAATAAAGGAATTTAAACCTGAAATACCCGTTGATAAGTGATGGGAATGCGAAACATAACCCTTAAAGTGCCTGAAAACATGTATGGGTTTGTATCCGATTTATTCGAAACCAAAGAGGAGATGCTGAAGGATTTTCTGTATTCAATAGCAATGGCCAAGGTTTCAGATTACAGAAAGAGAGAGGAGGTGTATGAGAGCAAGTATGATCAAATTTTCAAGAAGTTCGAAAGGAAGGTACTCAGCAAGGATAGAGAAGAGGTCTTCGAGGAATGGGATGACTACATAATCTGGAAGGCAATCCATGAGGCCCATGAGCTCTGGGTCAAGAGATATAAAAATCTGGAGAAATACTCTACCTAACGATAATCGCCAGAAAGAGCACTGCTGTAAAACATGTCTAGGTTCTGGACCTTATTTCTGAAAGAAGAATTCAGAGCATACGTATGAAGCTAACCCTCAAGGACAACACCATACTCCATGTCCGTGAAACCCTCGTAAAGGAAGATAACTTCTATTCCTACCACTGGCAGAAACCCAACGGCTCCCTGATAATGAGGTGAGACAACTGCCCCCACTGGAAGGTCAAGACGTTTCCCCACCACAAACACAGGGGCAATAACAAGGGGGTAGAGGACTCTTACGAAACAACCCTCCAGGACGTCCTGAAGTTAATCGAAGAAAGGATTCTGTGATGTCTTAAACGCTTCTACATGATTGATATCGAATCCGTTCACAAAGTCAGAACATATCCGAAGATATTCAAGAAATAATTAACATTATCAATCATTATATTTAGATTAGAGTCATTCGAAGCATAGATGTCTCAGAATATCCCTCTTTCGTTCACCAATTCGATAACGTTTTTATACCAGTTCATCAAATATTCTATTAATATTGTTAACAAAAAATGGTAGACGCAACGAAAAGGTGTCCCACAGGCATCTATGGTCTGGATGAACTTCTGGAAGGTGGTTTCCCCAGAAGTAGAACGGTAATGGTCTCCGGAACCTGCGGAACCGGAAAGAGCACCTTCGGTGTTCAGTTTCTGTATAATGGTATAGTCCAGAACAACGAGCCCGGAATCCTGGTAACGCTGGAACAGGATCCCCTTGAGCTAAAGCAAGACATGTCCAGATACGGCTTCGACCTGGACAAATTAGAGAAAGAAGGGAAAATAGCGATAATCAGCGCAGGCATTGAGGATAAGATGGCATGGGAGGACCTCAGCGTCAGCATCCCCGAGAAGGCGAAAGAGATAGGCGCCAAAAGACTTGTCATAGACAGCCTCACGGCCATAGGATTCCTCCTCGAAGAGATGGGGGGTAAAGAGGACGTCCGAAAGATAATAATGTCCCTCAGCAATGCTGCAAAGCGGTCAGGGCTAACCACCATGATGATTACAGAAACCCCGGAAGGCAGCGAGGCCATATCCATGCACGGAGTCGAGAGCCATATAGCCGACGGCGTAATACATCTCACCATACACGAGGCCATGGACTCAAGAAAAATAGCCGTAAGAAAGATGAGGAGTACAAAGCACTCCCTCAAGCCTCATGACATGGAATTCTCTGAGAAAGGCGTTAGAATCCTTGAAACAGAGAAGGCCAAAAGTGATAAGAAGGTCCTTTTCTGATATTAAACATACTGAATCTACCATTTCAGAGACAGATTCAGGCGCATAAAAGCTGTCGCCTAAAGTCGACAATTGTTTATATGGACCCCCCTGAGGAGCAAACATCCAGAAGCGACCAGATAAGGAATATCCTAGAGGAAGATTTGCTCAGGTTAGAGGATATCCATGCCTGCATGGTGGCAAGAAGACAACTGGATGGAATAGTCTCAATCCCAGAGAAACATAAATCAGAACTAAGGGGAATCTGGGACGCTCTGGAAAAGACCATGGACGAGTTCTTTACCATAATTGACAACTACTCTGCCTATGGTCTCGACAAAATCTATTTCGAACTGGGTCAGTACGACGTCATATTCTTCATACTTCCCGAAACTGACACCGCCCTTGTAGCCATAGTCCCTGCTCTCGCAAACCGCGGCCTTTTAGAGGTAGAGCTTGAAAACGCCAGAAGAAAAATCATGGAGTTGATCTAGAAAATGCTAGAGGATGCCTTACTGATAATACTAAGCTACGGTCTGCTCGGCGCAGGAATAAAGTACATAGACCAGGCCTATGACATCGGCGTCTTCGACAAAGGAATAGCAAACATGATTGCAATTCCATCAGGTATTCTAATGGCCTATCTGATAATCTTCGACTCCACTTCTGCAATAATATTTCTCGCCATCATACTCGCCCTTTCCATAACCCAGAAGATAGACGCCCCCGCATTCTACATAGGAACCGCCCTTGTCATTTCAATTCCCGTACTATTCCGCGACATCCTGCAGATAGAGTGGGCCCCCTTCGGAATCCTGATATTCTCCGGAATCCTGGATGAGATAGGCAACGACTGGGCAGACAAAAGGTTAAATAAAAGGCTGGTGAACCACAAGTCAATGAAAAATAACAACGGATTTCTGAACAAACTCGGCGAGAAGTTCTTCCTCAACCGCTTTGCCATGAAGCTCTCAATCCTAGTCCTGGTCGTCTTCAGTGTCTTCTCCTGGATTTACCTCGCAGCATTCCTCTTCTTTGACTTCATGTATATTGTGGTAGAGCGGTACAGCTTCCATATAAAGATTTACAGTATCAGCAGGTAGGCGGCTTGAACAGACCCTGTAACCTATTTATATCCCCTGCGCCAATTCTATAACAGGGGCCTCTATGCCAGCTACCGACTATTCAGCTCTGAGAAAGGAGGTTACGGCCGGGAATCAGGCAACTGCCTTAACCATGTATTAATTTAGATACAATCGAAATTTTATACCAGGAATGAAAACTGATGAAATAAAGAAAAGGGTGGAGAACACCATTAAGGGCCATGGGGAGATTCTTGCAGCCTATCTCTATGGTTCTTTTGCTAGCGGGAGTCCGGTAGAGGAAAGCGACATAGACATAGGCCTATTACTACGGGCAGATTATACGCCGGAGCCACTCTACGAAGCCAGAATATCCCGGGAGCTGGATAAGGCATTGGGTAGAGAAGTAGAAGCAAGAGTCCTTAACCACAAGAATCTGATATTCCTGCATCAGGTTCTTAAGCATAGTAAGCCATTATTCTCAAGGGACGACAAAGAAAGGATCAGATTCGAGACCGAAACCTACTCCAAGTATCTGGATTTCAAGCCATTTTGTGAAGAGTACAACCAAATCAGGAGAGAGAGGTTACTGCAATGATTGACAAGGAGGTCATAGAGAAGAAGATCGACATAATAACGGAGAACATGGAGTATCTCCATGAGACCAAGAAAATAGATATAGATAAATTCACCTCCAGCTTTGAGAAGATTCAAGCGACAAAGCACTGCCTCCAGGAAGCCATCGAGGCGTGTCTTGACATAGCCAACCACATAATCGCATCAAAGGGCTTTCCACGGGCCGAGGAATACGGTCAGTTCTTTTCCATACTTGCTGATAAAAAAATTATAAGAAAGGGCCTCGCTAACAGACTTGCCGATATGGCAAAGTTCAGAAACCTTCTGGTTCACAGATATTCCGTGATAGAGCCCAAGGAATTGCACAGGATACTGAACGATAATCTTGCTGATATAGAGGCATACGTAAAGGAGATAATGAATTTCACATCAAAGAACTGAATTAACCTATTTATATCCGCTGAGCCAATTCTATAACAAGGCGATGCCAGCTACTGATTATTCTGCCCTAAGAGAGGAAATTACGGCCGGGAAGACCGAGACCGTTTCTGACAGTGGAGGCGCTGGTTCTGAAAAACCAGAATTCAAAGCTGCAGTCGGGCTATCCAGACAGTGGGACGCCCGCAAGGCCGGTAGAGAGGTTGCTTACAAAACGCTGGAGAAACTGGGTACAAAACCCGATTTCTTTTTGCTCTTCTCCACAATCCACTATGAAAAGTATGGTGGCTTCAAGGAATTCCTTGCAGGAGTCTGGGAGATTCTACCGAAGGGAACGCCTTTGATTGGCGGGACTGTTGCAGGGTTTATCAATCCTGAAGGGTGCTTCACTAGGGGTGCAACTGCCATGGCAGTTTCTTATCCAAATATGGATGTAGCTGTGGGGGTTGGAAGGAATACAAAGAGGGCGCCGCATATTGCAGCCAAGGAGTGTGCCGGGATGATTAAGAAGGGCTTGGAAAATTCAAAATATGAAAATAAGTTTTTGTTTGAGGTTGTATCTGGCGGTAAGATACCTCAATTTCCAGGTCTTGGAAGGCGAAGAGTTATAAAATCAGGAATAATTGGGAAATTAGCTACTACATTATCACATATATCATTGATTGTATTGCAAAAAGGTGTGGGGAGGCAGGAAGAGGTTTTGGAAAGTTT
>JAHIKS010000097.1 GCA_018897475.1 Candidatus Altarchaeota archaeon | reverse complement strand
TCTGCTGGATCTTCTCCACGTTCTTTAATGTAGAGCATTTCTTTTAACTGATCTGTTGTAACAAAGAGTATAACCTGCTTATCTTTATTAAATATTTGATTACGTTTAATGTATGCAGAGTTATTGGGAAGTTTGGTACATACAATAATAGCTAGTTTCCCCATTGGTTGGGTCATATAGTCCCTAGTTTGAATAATTTCATCCTTCCCAATCTCTGTTTTATCGTAATTTTTAAATTCAAAAAGTACCATCCTCGCTTCAAGGTCTTTAAGTAGATTACCCCAAATGTTGGAAGCATTAAAGTTACGATTAGGAAAAATTGCATCTCTTCTATCAATGCCTGAAAAGGTCCTAGATTGTATTTTGGGTTTTGTGAGGGGCGGAACAAATAGATAGTCTAGAATTTCCACACATATGTCCTCAAATTTTTTCCATGTTTTTTTACCTGGGGGACAGGAGGTTTTCAGAAAGTATTTGTATATCAAATCTTTATGTTGGAGAAGCAATCTCTTAAGTTCTGCACCACCCGGATAAAGGAGTTCCGGGCGCGCTATGACCTGACACAGGAGGACCTTGCAAAGAAGGTCGGAATCAGGAGAGAGACCATCGTCTTTCTGGAGAAGGGGAAGTACAACCCCTCGCTGAGGCTGGCCCATGACGTGGCAAAGGTGCTCAAGATAAGCATAGACGAGCTGTTCGTCCTTGACTGAGGTTTTATGCAGAATATCGCAATATATTATATGACCGTTAGAGGGGCGATTCTGGTTTTGTTCGCAGCCGCATTATTGGCTGGCTTTGCTGCGGCCGATGTCGATCCTCGAGATATTCTACCAACGACGGCTGAATTCCAGGACGCGTTCGGAAGCGACTGGAAGCATCCATGGGAATATCCCACCAACTATCCGATATACAAGACTCAGGTCCAGATGGAGGATGAGTTCGAGCAGGGGCTTGCGATTGCAAGCTCCCCTGAGATGGCCGAGCTACTCGAGGGGCTGGATATGGAAGAGCTGGGTATAGATATCGATGAATTTCTGGGCGATGCCACCGGTGGCCAGAGCCTAAGCGAGATGTTCTCCGAATCAGCCGAGGTCATAGAGAATTCTGCGTTTGAAGTAGACGAGTACATCATCACCTACGGCGAGCTGGAGCAGAGCGGCGGTGGGTACACGCTGGACAGGCTGGAGGCAAAGCTCCAGGCACAGGTCATGGACGAGGACTATGTAAGGAGCCATCCGGAGGTCATTGACACCGACATGGCCACGACGGTTGAGGTCCCGGATATCAGCGCCCCCGGCTTCGATATGGACGTCATTGAAAAGGGCTTTGGCGACACCTCGAGCTGTGCAAGGACCATATCCGAGGGGGAGCTCTACAGCGAAACCTGCGCCGTGAAGGTATGCAACCTGCAGTTCAGCATCGAGCTCATCCGCGCAACGGAGGACGAGGTCTGGGACCAGGACCAGATTGACGCCCTGCTCGAGATTGTCGAGGCCAGGATGGGTGAGAGGGTATCAGAGGACCTTTGCACCATCACGCTGCCCGAGGTCACGGGCAAGATAACCGACGGCGCCGGCCATGCAATAAAGCACGCCCAGGTCACCTTCAACTACAAGAAGAGAAACTACAACTCCACGACTAACGATAATGGAGAGTACTCCTTCACGATGCCGTCCGGAATCGAGCCCGGGCAGTACGGCAGGGTCTATGTCAGGCTCCAGTATGAAAAGAACGAGACCCGCTACTTCCAGCTGATAAACAACAACAAGACCGTCTGGCTGATGAAGAAGTTCTATATCTACGATGAATCCAGCCTCGTGCAGGACATCGACATGGGCGAGAACCTCTCGGTGAGCGACAGCTACTACGGGCATCCGGACCCAGAGCATATATCGCACTTCGCGGCCATGTATCACCACCTCACGGAGGCGCTCGAATTCTTCAGGGACCACCTTGGAGCAAATGTCAACTACAAGCTCCCGGTCCAGGTCGACACCTTTGTCGCGGGTTCGGGGACCTATTACAGTCCCACCAGCGCCCGCATCGTCATAGGCTACGACGACTCGTTCAAGACGGACACCGACCGCCCGATGAACCGCGAGTGGCACGAGTTCGCGCACCACGTGCAGTACAGCATGTACGGCAGATGGCCCGCAGGCAGGTCTCTTGCCGGCACTAGGAACCACAACGGCTATGGAAATCCGTCAACCGCCGACAGCTTCCTGGAGGGGTTCGCGGAGTTCAGCGCGATGGCTATTGCTGACCACTACAACTACTCAAGGCCGGACGTCTATGCCAGCTTCGGAAGCCTTGACATCGACTACAGGGCCTGGACCCGCAGGGGGTATAACGAAGAGTTAGCAGTCGCGGGAATCCTCTGGGACCTCTACGACGTGACGAATGATGAAATGGTGGACCTGCAGCTGAGAGATGTGTGGGACATTATCAGGGACTATCACAAGGACTTCACCTCTGTCTACAAGGCGTTTCTCAAGGAGTTCCCGAAGGAGAAGAAGCAAATAGACGAGATATTCGTAAGGCACGGGTTCTTTGCCGACATGAATCCCGGGAACAAGAAGTTCGACAAGGCGTTCGAGGCCACGTACAAAAAAGGGGGCAAGTACTACTATGTAGACTACGGCCACGACACGGTTCTTGACGCCCCCTGGATGACCCATGACGAGAACGAGACCATAGGCCCGGCAACCAGCTACGGCCGCCCGTGGAGAACCAACGCCGGGGAGATTGAAGGGAACTACATAAAGGTCGACAACCCGGTGCCCTACTACATCGTGAAGGTTACATTCGATGATTCCAGTCTGGACTATGAGATGCGGACCGAAAACAGGAACGGCCTGGTCTACGTCCATGTGCCCCCGGCGGAGTATGGGACGACCATAACCGTCACTGCAGAGGGAGTTGCGACAGGCAGCCCGCTGACATTCACAGCCGAGGAATTCGAGGAGAATCTGGCGGATACCCTGGAGAAGGGCTACTTTGTCGAGCACGACTTTGATATTTCCGGCACCATACCTTCACTGCCCGCCGGCCCTGCAGCACAGGGAATGGACCCGAACGGGAAGCCGCACTGGGAAGAGCCGGATAGTGTAGCGGACTCGGACCAGAGGCCGCCGGAGGATGAATCCCTCCCGCTGGAGGATGAGATGGGGCCCACGACCACCATCGAGGTCGTGAAGGCGACCACGACTGTTGAGGTGATACCCACAGACATCGAGATAGCGGAGACGCAAGAGCCCACGACCACCTTGGTGAAAAGGACCACGACCACCCTACCGACGCGGAGCCCGGGGCTGCTCGACCAGCTGATGGAATTCATAGGCGATATCATAGGGGCCATAAAGTCCGCAGTGGGCGGGGGCCCAAGCGACGAAATAGTCTGCAACCCGCCATACATGAGGTTCGGAAAGGAGTGCTGCCTTGACAGGGACGGCAACAGCATCTGCGACAGGGACGAGGCAACGACCTCGGTGGCGCTGGCGGTGCCGGCAACCACGGTATCGGCAGAAACAACCCTGGCCCCGGCAACCACGACCCCGACCACTTCAATAGTAATCACGACCTCAGCGGAGACGACATCCCCAACCACCTCAATAGCAATCACAACCCCGGCAGAGACAACTGTCCCAACGACAACCACATTATCGATAGCCTGTATCCTGAGCAGCGACTGCGGGGAGTGGGGAGAAGAGCCCGTGTGCCACAACGGCGACGTATATATCCAGGTCACGACGCCGATATGCAGGAATGCGGGGACCCCCGAGGCCCAGTGCATAGAGCAGGTCAAGTTTGCGGGGGCGTCCATATACAGCGAGCCCAGAATGGAGGAGGAATGCAACGACGGCTGCCAGGACGGGGAATGTCTTTAAGACTCAAAATGAAAAAACTATCCATTATCTTGGTGCTTTTGATTCTGGCGCCTGTGCTGGCCCAGATGGAGAATGAAACCACGTCAAGCACCATCGATGCAGAGAATGAATCTACACCAAACAGCACCGATACAGGGAACGAAACAACGGAGTATTTCGAGAATCAGGAGGAGATGAAGGAGAAGGCCGCTGATATTCTGCAGATAATCATGGATATCGTGAAGGACATCCTGAAATACATACAGACCACCCTGAGCGAGATGCCCGTTACGG
>JAHIKS010000096.1 GCA_018897475.1 Candidatus Altarchaeota archaeon | reverse complement strand
TGACAGGAATCTTGTTCTCCCTCAACAGCTTTCCTGTCTTGTCAGTGGCAACAAGCTCAATGCCAAGCTCTGCCAGGGATTTTGCAAATTCCACAATGCCCTCCTTGTCAGAAACGCTCAACAAAGCTCTCTTAATTCTCATTTTCTAGAATCCTGACCCTTCTCCCCTCCACCTTCAGCCTGCCGGCAGCAAAGAGTTTGATGGCATCGATAAAGGCCTTTTTCTCGGCATCTTGAACCTTATCCTTGAGAGAATCCACCGTCTCATCCTCGGCAATCTGAATCACCCTCTGAACAACAATAGGGCCTTCATCGACGCTCTCATCAACAAAATGGATGGTGCAGCCGGTGACCTTCACCCCGTAATCAAGGATAGCCTGATGCACATCCTTGTCCATCCCGCCACCAAAAGCCGGAAGGAGAGAGGGATGAACATTCATAATCCTATTCTCATACTCATTCACAAATTCAGAGCTTAGAATTCTCATATATCCAATTAATAGAATTAATTCAACATTTTTTTCCTTTAAAATCCCCATAACCTCTTTGTCGAATTCCTCCCTGCTCTTGTCCTTGGCATCAACAAAGACCGCCTCTATGCCATGCTTCCTTGCCCTCTCAAGCGCATAGGCGTCCTTCTTGTTGCTGATAACGACGGAAATCTCAGCCTCTAATCTACCTGCCTCTATCTCATCTATTATGGTCTGCATGTCCGTTCCCCTCGTCGAGGCCAGCACACCCAATCTTATTTTTGCCATCTTGCAGCAAGAATCGTATTCTCAAGTAGCATCGCAATCGTCATAGGACCGACTCCGCCGGGTACAGGAGTAATCAGCGAGGCCTTCTCCTTCACAGCCTCGAAATCCACGTCGCCCACAACCCCGTCCTTGGTCTTGTTAATCCCGACGTCAATCACCACCACCCCCTTTTTGACCATGTCCGCCTTAATCAGCCCCGGCACCCCAGCGGCAACAATCAGAATCTCCGCCTCCCTTGTAAATTTCCCCAAATCTTTCGTCTTCACATGACAGACAGAAACCGTCGCCTCCCTGTTCAGCAGCAGCATGGCAAGGGGCTTCCCGACCACGGGGCTGTGATTAACAATAACGCAGTCCTTCCCCTTCAGCTCAACCTTCTCGTGCTCCAGCATCCTTATCACACCCTTCGGGGTGCATGGAACGAACCTTTCATCCCCAATCAGCAGCCTGCCCATGTTGACCGGATTAAAGCCGTCGACGTCCTTCTCCGGCGCAATCTCAGCCATGATTTTCTGGGAATTCAGATTTTTTGGTAATGGAAGTTGAACTAGAATTCCATGAATAGAAGAATTCGAATTTAATTCTCTAATTAATTTTATAACCTCCTCCTCCTTCGCATCGCCGGGAAATTCATACTTCTCTGATTTAATCCCGGCCTCCTCGCAGGCCTTCCCCTTCAGCTTCACATACAGCTGCGAGGCCGGATCATCCCCCACAAGGACAGTAGCAAGGCCCGGCTTGGTCTCCATCCCCTCGACCTCCTCCCTGACCTTCTCCTTTATTTCCGCCGCAATCTTTCTGCCGTCGATTATTGCCATTTAAGATCCTCGTATATCGGGAACCTGCCGCAGAGCTCCTCGACTTCGTCCTTCACCTTCTCCCTAACTCCGGAATCCTCCATATTCCCGATAACCCTCGCAATCAGTCCGGCAACCTGCTCCATCTCGGGCTCCTTCATCCCCCTCGTTGTAACAGCAGGGGTCCCAATCCTGACTCCAGATGTAATAAACGGACTCCTCGTCTCAAAGGGAATCGTATTCTTATTTAATGTAATTCCAGCCTCCTCCAGAGCCCCCTCGGCATCCTTCCCCGTTATACCTTTATTATTCAAATCCACCAGGATGAGATGATTATCTGTTCCGCCTGAAATCAGGTTGAATTCCTCTTTCATCAAAACCTCCGCCATTTTCTTGCAATTCTTGACAACCTGCTGCTGATACTCCTTGAATTCCGGAGCCATCGCCTCTTTAAAGCAAACAGCCTTCGCAGCAATTGCATGCATCAGAGGCCCTCCCTGGATCCCGGGAAAGACCATCTTGTCTATCTGCTTCGCAAACTCCTCTTTGCACATTATCATCCCGCCCCTCGGCCCCCGCAATGTCTTATGCGTCGTAGTAGTGATAAAATCAGAATGCTCGACAGGGCTCTGATGAACTCCCCCTGCAATAAGCCCCGCAATATGCGCAATGTCCGCCATCAGATAGGCATCTACCGAATCAGCAGCATCCCTGAAGGCCTTGAAATCAATATCCCTGGGATAGGCCGAGGCACCGCAGACAATCAGCTTCGGCTTGAATTTCCTTGCAATGCTCTCGACCTCGGCATAGTCAATCCTCCCGGTCTCCTTACCCACTCCATAGTGAGCAACCTCGAAGTACTTCCCTGAAAAGCTGACCTTGGCCCCGTGGCTGAGATGCCCGCCATGGTTCAAATCCATGCTGAGAATCTTATCCCCCATCTCAAGGCAGGAAAAATACACCGCCATATTGGCACCGGAGCCGGAATGGACCTGAACATTGACGTGCTCGGCACCGAAAATCTTCTTGGCCCTCTCTATTGCAAGCGCCTCAGCAGCATCAACGAACTCGCAGCCCCCGTAATACCTCTTATACGGATAGCCCTCCGCATACTTGTTCGTCATAACGCAGCCCTGCGCACGCATTACCGCCTCGCTGGCATAGTTCTCAGAAGCAATCAGCTGGAGCTTATGCTGTAACCTATTAATCTCATTCCCGATGGCTTCAGCAATCTCCGGGTCAGTCTCTTTAATTCCTGCCAATTTCAAGCTTTAATTTATCGGATTGGGTTGTAATAAATACTTATGGAACTCTTTGATTCCTACAGCAAGGGCCTAATAGTCCACCACTGGGACACCGACGGAATCTGCTCAGCAGGAATGCTGCTCTCGGAGCTGAAAGGAAAGGAGGTCGACAACATCAGCCCCGGTATAGGGAACTACTACCTCACCAAGGGAGAGATAGAGATCATAAAGGACAGGGGCTACGAGTTCATTGCAATAGTCGATGTCTGCATTCCAAAGGAAAATATTCTGAAACTAAAGAATTCCGTAAACTCGAAAATCTTCATTTTCGACCATCACCTTCAGGAAAATATAAAGGAGGTGGAGCACATGAATCCGGTCAGCGAAGGCAAAAGCCAGGAGAGCTTTCCCTCGACCAGCTGGGTTCTTTCGCAGTGGGTTGGCGTAAATCTCCTAGCGATCCTTGGCGCTGTCGGGGACAAGGAGGGGTGGATCAAAGAGAACGAACTCATCTACCCCGAGATAGAGAAATTCATGGGCGCCCATTCGGTGGATTTCAAGCAGCTCCTGAGGATGGTCAAGCTGATTGATTCGAGCCACAAGGTGATGGACAAGGAGGGGGTCGAGAGTGCAGTCCGGTTCGTGACGGAGAACCGCAACAGCCCGGAGAAGATTCTCGGGCATCAGCCCTGGCACCAGAACTCGAAGAGGATAAGGACGGAGATTGACAGACAGATGTCAAACGAGATTATCGAGGACGGCAATGTTCTATTGCTGAACATCCTTACGCCGCTCAACATAATATCAACCATAACAAGAAAGCTTGCCTGGAAAAATCCGCAGAAAATGGTAGTCGTTGTCAACAGGGGATTCTTCTGGAACAGGAACCAGATCTACGTGAGGGGCATCAAGGCCCAGCGCCTCATAAAAATCGCAAGGGAAAGGGGCTATTCAGCCGGCGGAAAGAGAGGCGTTGCTGGAGTTGTACTTCCAAACACGAAGACGGACGATTTCCTGAGCATAGTAAAAAACATCTGATTTTACCGCTCCTTCCAATAAAGGTATATGATTATAACCCTGAAGAAGCCGGTCGGGGACATCCTGCAGATGCTCAATGGCAAGAAGAGGGTAGCAATCATCGGCTGCGGCCAGTGCGCGACAATCTGCAGGACCGGTGGAGAGCAGCAGGTCGAAGAACTTGCTGAAACTCTGGAGAAGGAGGGCAAGGAGATAGTCTTCAGGGAGGTTATCGAGGCGGGGGTCTGCTACATCCCCGAGTCAGGGAAGGTTCTGGAGAGGATTCCTGAGGCCGATGCCGTCATAGTTCTGGCCTGCGGCTCTGGGGCCCAGGCTGTTTTAGAGTTCGATGATTCCTTCAACGTTTTTCCAGGAGTGGATACGAAATTTTTAGGAATAACAAAGGAATTTGGGGAATTCTACAGGAAATGCTCCCTCTGCGGCGACTGCATCCTTCATCTCACTGGAGGGCTCTGCCCCCTTGCCCTATGCCCCAAGAACAAGGTCAACGGCCCGTGCTCTGACTCCATAGACGGCAGATGCCCGACGCTGGAGCTGGCCGGGGTTGAGGATGCCGACTGCGTCTGGGAGCTGATTTACAAGAAGACCGGGAAGATTCCGGAGATAGGGATGGACTGGTCCAAATCCACCCTCCCAGAGAGAATAACACTTCAAAATGTCGCTAAGAGAAAGGCTCGAGCGCGGTGACTTCGTCATAACGCTGGAGATTTCGCCCCCAGGGGATTCAGCAATGGATGAATTCATCCGGATTGCTAGAGAGAACAAGGTAGATGCCATTAATGTCCCTGACAATCAGCGGGGAATCCCCCGGCTCTCATCTCTTGCAGCATCAAAGATTCTTCTCGATAATAAAATAGAGCCCATAATGCATCTCTCCTGCGCCAACAGGAACCGGACAGAGATGGAGTCTCTCATCCTGGGGGCCGAGGCACTGAAGATTCCGAACCTGCTGATAATGACAGGGGACCATCCCCTGGTTGCAAAGAACAGGGAGGCAAAGCCGGTCTTTGACATAGACTCTGTGGATGCTCTGAGGCTGGCGAAGGAAAAATCGAAGCTCCACCTCGGCGCAGTAGCAAACCAGATGTCAAACATCGAGCTCCAGGCAGAATTGGTTAACCGGAAGGTGGATGCGGGGGCGGAATTCATCCAGACCCAGCCAGTCTTCGACATCTCAAGGCTGGAAGAGCTTATTGATGCAGCTAGCGTAAAGACTAAATGGATTGCAGGGGTCATGTCCATCCGCTCCACAAAGAGCGCGGAATTCGTGAGCAGAAAGATTCCAGGGATTGAGGTTTCCGGAGAGATTACAGAGCGACTAAGGAATTCCAAAGACCCCGACAAAGAGGGAATTCAAATAATGAGGGACATTCTTGATGAGTTTAAAGAATTTGGTAGAATCTCTGGAGTGAGCCTCATGAGCCTTTCAGGAATAGACATCGGGGAATTTTTGGGTTGAATACCACCTCCATCCAAAATCGATTAGTTTTTATATATTACCTACTATTATTAACATATAATAAATTTTAGCAGGGATAAAATGTATGTAAATAGAGAGTTGGGAGAAAAAATAGGGAAGAATCTGAATAAAAAGGAGATATTGGCAATTGTTGGTCCTAGGCAATGCGGCAAGACCACCCTCCTAAAACACATTTATGAAAAATTAGAGAGTGCCGTATTCATCGATTTTGAGGACAGAGAGAACCTAGAACTCTTTGTAGAGGACGAGAAGGCATTCGCAGAGCTGTACGCCAAGGACAATAAATATCTATTTATCGATGAGTTTCACTATGCCCAGAACGGTGGAAAAAAACTGAAATTCATATATGACAATTATCCCAAAACAAAAATACTGATATCCGGTTCTTCTGCCCCTGGAATAACTATAAGCGGGATGAAATATTTGGTTGGAAGGGTATTCGTCTTCCATCTGTATCCCTTCAGTTTTGAAGAATTTCTAGGGTATAAAAACAGAAGATTATACGAGAACCTGTACATCCCACGAAAAGAGTCTATAATGAAATATCTGAATAATCCAAAACATGAGTTCGCTAAAACCTCCAGTGCTGTGATCGAAAAAATCAATAGATACTACGAGGAATATGTCCTTTTTGGAGGATACCCCCGCGTAGTGCTTTCTGAAGACATTGAAGAGAAGAGGACCGTTCTTGAGAACATATACAACACCTATTTCCTAAGAGAGATTAAGGAAATACTAAACCTTACAGAGGATTTTAAGCTGAGTAAACTAATAAGGGCATTGGCATTACAGATTGGAAATATTGTCTCTTACAACGACCTTTCCGTTGTTTCAGGATTCAGATATAATGACCTGCTAAAACATTTAAACATACTGGAAAAGACATTTATCTGCACAAGGGTTGAGCCCTTCTATTCCAATAAAAGGCTGGAGATTGTAAAGTCACCAAAGATATATTTCTTTGATAATGGATTTAGAAATCAGGTTATAGGCGATTTCAGAAATCTTGACAGAAGAACAGATTCCGGAAAGTTGAATGAAAACTTTGTAGCGACTCAGCTAATCCAGAGGAACATAAAGCCCAATTTCTGGAGGAGCAAATCAAAGGCAGAAGTGGACTTCGTTCTCCAAAAGGAAGATAAGGTAATCCCCCTAGAGGTTAAGAGTCTCATTCCCAAAAAAATATTCACCAAATCACTTATAAACTTCATGAAGAAATATCCTTCCCACACCCCCACAATATTATCTCAGAATATGTGGGGTAAAAGAAGAAAAGATAGGGAAGAGATATTATATCTGCCACTCTCCTTTGTAAATGCTTTAACTGACGCGTTATAGAAGTCAAATGGGGGGGAATTTACGAATGCGACGTAGTGATGTAATCACGTTCTTTTTAGAACGTGATTTATGATAAATATTCGATTTAACATATCCTTCGGAACATGATTTATTGCGAATTTTCACACTCGCAATATCCTTTCAGGAACGAGCAATTGACGAATCTTTCGATATTTCGACTTTATGTCGAAATAAATCACGTTGCGAAGCAACGTCATTTTCGCAATTTGAGTTTATACGGAATAGACCTCAACGAGTATAGAGACTCACTATCTCCCCGATGACCTTCCTGCTCTCGAACCTCTCGTCGTAGAGCTTTCTGCTCTCCCTGCCCATCTTCTCCCTGAGCTTAGGGTCTGAGATTAGTTTCTCAAGCCTTTCCCCAAGCTCCCCGGGCTTTACCAGAAACCCGTTCTTACCATCCTTAATACAATCCCTATTCCCGCCGGAGTCCGTCGCAACCAGCGGCTTCCCGAAGCAGAGCGCCTCTATCAGCACTCTTGAAAGGGGCTCCGGCCATCTTGCTGGCAAAACAACGACGTCCGACTGCCTGTAGATGGAGGGCATATGCTCATAGTCCATCCTGCCGAGGAATTTTACCCTGCTGCCGGCAATTCCTCCCAGCCTCTTCCTCTCCGGGCCGTCCCCGACTATCAGCAGGCTGCCCTTTCCAATCCCATTGAACGCCTCTATCAGCAGGTCCACGCCCTTTATCCTGTCCAGTGTTCCAATATAGGTTACTATCGGCCCGTCAGGATCGAGAGGATACTCATTGCCGGAATCCTCTATCGAAATTACATTGGGAATCCTGTGAATTCTCCCCTCCGGAACTCCGTTCCTCTTCAACAACTCCTTGATGAAATCAGATATGGCGATGAATTCATCGACCCCTGCCAGGGCCCGGTTCCGCCTCATGAAATTCCAGTAGGCCAGGTCCCAGAACAACGGATTGTACTTCAGCCAGGGCCTCAGCCGGACCTTCCCGGCATAGCCTGAGCTCAGCATGCACAGCGGATACTTCAGGATGCCGCAGCCGTTGCATTCTTTCCTCTCCCTGTAGAACATGTTGCCCTTGGGGCAGAAGTTGCCGTAGCTGTTTATGGTCGCTATGCTTCTCTTCTCGCAGCGAGTGATGCTGGTAGTATTGAGAAAATGAATGACATCGAAGTTCTCCTTTTCATCCAGTTTCTTCAGTTCCTTTCTTATGGAGCGGGGAAAGAGCAGCTTCCTCTTGATCATGGATGTGGGGCCTGTCCCGGTGCTGAGCCTCCTGTGAATCTTTACCCCGTCCTTCTCCTCATATTTCTTCAGGCCACGGAATTTCGATGTCAGGACGGAAACGTCAACCCCCCTCTCTGCGAGGCCCTTTGCCAGGTGTTCTGCCGATATCTCGCCCCCGCCGAACACCTTTGGGGGGTAGTATTCAGATACGAGAAGAACCTTCATCCTTCATCCCCCACTAGCTTTTTAACCACGACTTTAGCGTTTCTAATCAACTTGGATTCTGTTTCATCGAATAGAAACGGTCTCACATCTTCAGATACTGTCTTCAATTGGTCATCTGAGATACCGTTAACTATGCACGAAATTGCCTCCATTGGTTTCTCTTTAATCCCATTTATTCTAAGCAGTTTTTTATCAACCGGAAATTTTTTTGATAACATAAAGATTATGTCGTATATATGCCTGCCCCTCTTTTTATTTCTCAACGTATCAATCTTGTCTGCAAACATGCTACCCTTTGACATAGCATTAATGAGGAATACCTCGCCAAAACCATTTATAAGCCCGGATTCGGTTTCCAGCAGGTATTTGGGTTTATTTGTCTCCAGTTTTATGATAATCTCTCCCCTTTTGTCAACCATCCCGTACAACTCCTGGATATCTCTGAAGATAAATTCCGATATAAACATGCTACCTTTGTGGTTGAATCTAAGATTACATGAAATACCCCCCCTCCCCAATTCTTTCCGGATAAACCCGGCAGCGTCCTTAAATTCATCCATCTTCAAATTCCTGACATTAAAATCCAGATCCTCCGAAAATCTCTTAGAGCCATACAATAACCTAAGTGATGTTCCCCCAAGAAAGAAGAATCTATCCTGCCATTTGCTCTTATACAATGATTTGAGCATGAGAACCTGGATATATTCCCGCAGTATGCCCCTAATCTTCCCCTCAGGCATACCCCTTTTTCTTGCCTCATCCATCAAAGCGTCATAGGTTAGCATATACGTCCTCCACCACATCCACAACCGTTTTATTTAAAACATACGCATACCCCAATATCCTATCTTTGTTTAATTCATTTAGTTTTCTCTTATTAACCCTTAATTCATCCATGTTCAACCCATTGTTAAGATAGATATAATCTACAAACGCCTTTTCCGGTTCGGCGATTTTAACATCCTGTCCCCGATAGTCTATCAATCTGTATCCGCAATATGCTCTCTCGACAACGGTTCTGTACTTGAAGAACCCATAATGGTTTCTGAATTCCCTGGTCGGTTTTGTAGTAACTGAGGTGACCCCGATTGCAACCTCTGGAATTAAGCTGTAGTGAGACAGTGCGGTTTCCAATGAAACATAGGATGGTTCATAGAGCCGGTTGGCAATGAAAAGGTCGGGGAGTTCTTTCCTTTTAGGGTAATCTATCTCATAAATCCCCTTCTTCAGGGTTCTGACCCAACCCTTCTTTTTCCAGTAGAATATTTGTTGCTTGACAATGTCTCTTTCGGATGAAAAAATCTTCAGGAGATCATCAATGCTAAATACGTAAATACCTCTTTCTTTTAATTCACTGTAGACATCCATATATTTCATTTCACATAGTTAATAAAATCTATTACTATATGAAATATAGGTATTGTTACTTAAATATTGGCATATACTCATTCTCCCAATAATGTGAGTTTTTCTTAATCGAATCTAATATACAAGTGGGATGACAAAAAAGATTCTCGTAACCGGGGGAGCCGGATTTATTGGTTCGTTCATTGTGGACAGGCTGGTTGATGATGGCCATGATGTAAGAATCTTCGACAACCTTGAAGAGCAGGTTCACCAGGGCAAAAGCCCGGAATACCTGAACGAAAAGGCGGAGTTCATCAATGGCGACGTCTGCAACTACGACGAGCTCAAAAAAGCGGTCAAGGATGTGGAGATAGTTTCCCATCATGCAGCCATGGTCGGCGTAGGGCAATCTCAGTACCAACCCAAAAGATATGTTGATGTCAATACAGCCGGGACAGCAAACCTGCTGGAAATCCTTGTTAATGAGGAGCACGACGTCAAGAAGCTGATTGTTGCTTCATCTATGAGTATCTATGGCGAAGGCGCCTATCAATGCGAGAGTTGCGGAGAACTCAGCCCGGAACTCAGGAGCGATGAGCAGATGTCCAGGCAGGACTGGGAGGTCCACTGCCCGAGCTGCGGCAAGGCACTCAAGCCCGTTCCGACAACAGAGGAGAAGAGGCTCCAGAGCAACTCCATTTACGCAATTACCAAGAAGGACCAGGAGGAGATGTGCCTCAACCTGGGCAAGAGCTATGGAATTCCCGCTGTTGCACTGCGCTACTTCAACGTCTTCGGGCCGAGGCAGAGCCTCAGCAACCCCTACACTGGCGTGGCTGCAATATTCCTCAGCAGAATCAAGAACAACAACCCCCCTCTGATATTCGAGGACGGGTTGCAGAGCAGGGATTTCATATCAGTTCATGACATCGTCGATGCGAACATCCTTGCAATGAATTCCAGCGCTGCAGACTACGACTACTTCAACGTCGGGGCTGGAAGGCAGATAACCATCCTGGATATTGCCGAAATCCTTGCAAAGCTCCAGAACTCCGACGTGAAGCCCCAGATAGTCGGGAAGTTCAGGAAAGGGGACGTAAGGCATTGTTTCGCGGACATATCAAAGATCAAGAGCAAGCTCGGCTTCTGCCCAAAGGTGGAATTCGAGCAGGGCATGAAGGAGCTCATGGAATGGTCCGCAGGAATTGAGGCGGATGACAAGGTAGAGGCAGCAACCGAGGAGCTTAGGGAGAAGGGCCTGTTAAGCTAAAATGCAACCCAGGTCAATCATGGAAACAACCGAGGAACTTGTTCTGAAGTATCAGGACGAGGGAAATTGCGAATCGATAGATTCGTAATCTATTTAAAATCTTCGATTTTAAACATACTCCTATTCCAAGATAGCGGAGCTGACAGAAACCTCAGTTGCAAACGTTATGGGGGTATTGGGCAAGTACAGATTCAAGGAGGAAACCCCTGGCCTGGATGAAGATTTAAAGGAAATCGAAAAGATTCCT
>JAHIKS010000095.1 GCA_018897475.1 Candidatus Altarchaeota archaeon | reverse complement strand
TACAAAAACAAGTTTTGTTGGTTTCTACACACTTCAGGAATATGAAGGAAGTCGGCTACCGGAATTCCCACATTTATACAAATTCCCACATAATTAACTGTTTCCGACGATTGACACTTCGCCGGAAGTGTTTCCGACAGTTGACAGCTCGAAAATGCCGATCTTGGGGGATATTCTCGGCCTGAGCGAGATCAGAGATAGGCTGAAGAGGGTTGAGGAGAGACTAGATAGCCTGGAGAGCTTTGTAAAGCCGGAGATAGAACATCTGGAGAAGGGCGAGGATAAGATTCTGGCGGTTCTGGACAAAGCAAAGACAACCAAGGAGGTTGCCTCTGCCCTTGGAATGTCAAGAAGCTGGACGTCCATGGTTTTAAATCTCCTTGAAAAGAAGGGTAGGGTCAGGGAGAAGGAGATGCGCGGCAGGGAGATTCTCTACGAGAGGGTTTGAGTAGTTGATTAGAAGTCGCTAATGCTATTGGATGTTATTAATTTAAGTCAACTGTTGATGATAGCAGAACCTAAAGAATTTATATAAGAAGCCCACAGTTATAATTATGAACAGAGAGGACGTTTTCATATTTATAGCCGCAGCGGCAGGCATATGGGTCATGCTGGAGTTCCTTACCTTCGTTACCTATGGTGGCCTCTTTTTGCTGACTGGAGTAACATTGCCCATATCCCTCGGCGCCTCGGTACAGATAACCATGCTCTGGCTGGCCCAGCACATGCCAAGCAAGGACGAGAACCTCAAGCTGAGAAGGGACCTTAGGATGGTGAAACTCAACATCATGAACGCGAAGTACAGCAGGTTCAACCCTTATCCGCACTTCTTTTCATAAGACCGGCTATGGTCTCCTCTTCGATGTCCAGGTCGAATTCCTTCTTCATTTCAGACCTCAATTCCCCAGCACTCATCTGGGGGTTTTTCCTGAGAATTCTTCCTGTCAGATTGGTGAAGTCCTCGTTAAGGTTCCAGGGGAGAATAATCCATTTCCACTCTTTCCTGTCCCCGGCATAAAAGTCGGGCTTGAATTCGGACTGGGATTTATGCAGGAGTGTGGCGGTCTTAATCTCGGCGGGATTTAATTCCCTGAGATGATTCAGGGATACTTTGATGCTTTCCCCGGTATCCGTGAGGTCGTCGACGAGGAGGACGCTCTTGCCCTCTATGCCGGCCTGGAGCGGGACCTTCAGCTCCGCCTTTCCGGACTTTGTTGCTGTTATACCCCAGTGCTCCACCTTGATGGCGAGGAGGTCCTTTATTCCGAGTAAGTCTGAGAGATTCATGGCAGGGACCAGGCCACCCCTTATTATCGCGATTATGATGTCGGGTCTGAAGCCGGATTTCTTTATCTTTTCCGCAACGATTTCCGAGAGCTCCCTTGCATAATCCCACGATATGAGCTCGCACTTGAAGTTTTCCATCGTACTATAATTCATATGCTTCGCATATGAATTCGTCGACAACAAATTTCGCTCTTAGCGAAATTTTTTGTCATTAATATTTTCATTTCAATAGTTTAATGAGATGGCTCTCGGCATAATCGGTGGAACATCGCTGTTCGGCACGGAATTCTTCAAGGGCTTCAAGGAGGAGTGGAATGAGACGGAGCATGGTAAGGCCTACCTCCTGACAAGTGAAGGGGTGGTCTTTATACCCAGGCACGGCAAGGACAGGAAGATTCCCCCACACAGGATAAACCACAGGGCGAACATCAAGGCCCTGGAGATGAGGGGTATCAAGAGGATAATCGGGATAAATTCAGTGGGAAGTTTGAGGAAGGAACTGAATCCGGGCTCGATTGTGGTTCCTGACGATTATATCGCTCTCTGCAATATTGCAACCGTCCACGACGAGGAGATTGTGCATATCACCCCGGTCCTGGATGAATGGCTGAGGCAGGAGATAGCAAAGGCTGCAAGAGAGATGGGCATCAAGATAATCCCGGAGGGAATCTATTTCCAGTCAACGGGACCGAGGCTTGAAACCAGGGCCGAGATTAATCTCATGAAGAACTTTGCCGACTTGGTGGGGATGAGTCTTGCTTCTGAAGCAACGCTTGCCCAGGAGCTTGGCATAGGTTATGCGAGCATCTGCGCGGTCGATAACTATGCTAATGGTATTGTTGAGGGGGAGCTGGACTTCGAGAAGGTCGTTGAAGAGGCCTCCAGGAATAGGGTGGATTTGAAGAGATTGTTGCTAAGGTTAATTGAAGAATTGAAATGAGCATACTGATTAAGGATGTGTTGCTGGACGGAAAGGAAACCTCCATCTATATCGAGGGGAATTCCATTGCCGGCATTGAAGGGAATTCACAGGCTGACGAAACAATAGATGGTAGGGGGATGGCCGCTCTTCCTGGCCTGATTAATACGCATTCTCACGCCGCCATGACCCTGTTCAGAGGCTATGGAGATGACATGAAGCTCCAGCAATGGCTCGAGGAGAAGATTTGGCCCATTGAAGGCAAGCTGACCGAGGAGGACGTCTACTGGGGAGCGAAGCTTGCCTGCCTGGAGATGATTAAGTCGGGAACAACCAGCTTTAATGACATGTACTGGCATCTTCCAGGGACTGTCAGAGCGGTTGAGGAGATGGGAATCAGAGCGGTGCTGAGTCCTGTATTCATAGACCTTTTTGATGAGCATAAGAGAAAGGGGGTAATAAAGGAGCATACCAAGCTTCTGAACGATGTCAAGGCAAAGGGTTCTGAGAGGATAATGCCGGCTCTCGGCCCTCATGCACTCTACACCGTTTCGAAGGAGGGCCTGCAGTGGTGTAAAGAATTTGCTGAGAAGAAGAATTTATTGATTCACTTCCATCTTGCGGAGACGGAGCAGGAGAATAAAGACTGCGTGGAGAAGAACGGCAAGAGGCCGGTTGAGTATCTGGAGGAGATTGGATTCCTCTGCGACAGGATTGTGGCTGCTCATTGCAACTGGCTCAACGGGAAGGACATGAAGATTCTCGCAAAGCATGGAGTCAATATAGCCCACAATCCGGCATCGAATATGAAATTGGCAACCGGAGTAATGCCATACCCGGAGATGGTGAAGGCCGGGCTTACTATCTCCCTGGGAACCGACGGCTGCGCCTCCAACAACAGCCTGGACATGTTCGAGGAGATGAAGTTTGCTGCTCTGTTGCAGAAATCCGCAAGGAACGACCCCACTGCAATGCCTGCGGGAGAGGCATGGAAGATGGCGACGATTAGCGGGGCAAGAGCGCTTGGTCTGAATGCGGGGGTTATCAAGGAGGGAATGCTAGCGGACATAATGCTGGTAAATCTAAAGAAGGTGGGGTTAGCCCCCAGTCACAACCTGATATCGAACCTTGTCTATTCGGCCAACGGCTCCTGCGTCGATACCGTAATCTGCAACGGGAGGATTCTCATGCAGGAGAGAAGGGTCGAGAGCGAGGACGAGATAATCCAGAAGGCGAGCGAGGTTGCGATGAATCTCGCGCAGAGGTAGATATTTATATCTGCTTGGACTAATCCTTAAATAATGAAACCGCTGAAGAGCGTAATATCAAGGGTCAGGTGGAATGTCGTCTTGGCAATCATAGCAGCAATTCTGATTGTTGCGCTGGCTGCAGTCGTGTTGGTAACAATCAAGCCGCTGGATTC
>JAHIKS010000005.1 GCA_018897475.1 Candidatus Altarchaeota archaeon | reverse complement strand
CTCCCTCAAGGGAGAGTGATTTATTTCATGTTTCGAGCGTGGAATAAGGATGTGGTGGATGAATTAGGAAGCCCACACTCTTTAGAGGTTGGTAGTTCACATCCATTTTCTATAATGATTAATAATTAAAAATGGTGAACATAACACTTGATGCGGACAAATGCGAGGGCTGTGGAACGTGTGTTGATTCCTGCCCGGTCAGCATATACTCCATGGACGGGGGCAAGGCCAAGATTGCAGGCGATGTGAACGAGTGCGTTGTATGCAGAACCTGCGAGAGCGCATGCCCGGCCCAGGCGATTACAGTGGCAGAATAATATTCAGCAGACCGCCCACTATGAAGACGGTCAGCAGCATTATGCCTGCTGACTTCAGCATTCTTTTAGGCCCTAATTCTTTCAGCATTACCGTAAAGGTGGCGATGCACGGGAAGTAGATGGAGAGAATTACCGTCGATATGACAAGCTGCTTCGCCGTCATTCCTAATGGCAGCAGCATTCCCATTGCCACGTCCTTTCTCAGGAACCCTATCAGCAGTGCCGCTATGGCATCAGGGGGAATTCCGAACCATACGATGAATACTGGCCCCAATAGGGACGAGAGCACATCTATTATCCCCGAGAGATACAGGATATTGGCGACAAAAACGCCGAAGAGAACGTATGGAATCGCCCCTGTCACAAAGCCCCTGACCCTCATCATCGTCTTCTTCAGCAACGCCCCTGCATCCGGCCTCCTGTAGGGCGGAATCTCCATCAGTATCTCCGGCCGCTCCCCCGGCAGGAGTTTGTTCAGGATATAACCGACCGTGACATAGAGCAGGGCAAGGATTCCGTAAACCAGCAGGATGTACTCTACCCCGAGCTTCCCCAGAATCCCGAAAATCATGCTCTGCTGCGCCGCGCATGGAACTGCAATGCTTATCAGAGTGAGAGCTATAAACCTCTGCTCCTTGGTCTCAAGAATTCTTGTCGACAGCGCCCCCGGGACGTTGCAGCCCAGCCCGAGAAGAGAGGGAACTATGGCGGAGCCGTGCAGCCCAATCCTGTGCATCACATTGTCGACCAGTACTGCTAACCTCGGCAGATAGCCAATATCCTCAAGAAGCCCCAGCATCAGGTAGAAGCTAAGGACGAAGGGAAGCACCACCGCGAGAGGGACGTAGAGCCCCGTGGTTAACAGGCCGAGGGATTCAGTAAACTCCGGGATTCCTGCAGTGGTTCTCCCTATCAGCAGCTGGTAGACAATCCCGTCGCTGGGGAATTCGCTGAACAGGCCGACTATCCACGGTCCGTAAATCCCGTTGAAGAAGGGGTCAAGAATGTTCCCAATCAGGAATTCCCCTGCCACCACTATCAGCTGAAACGTCAGGAACAAAATCAGAAGGGCGATGGGAATCCCGGTCAGCGGCCTGACGCTGGCGTCTTCAATCCTCTCCAGCAGCGTATGGTGCCTGTGCCTTACTATCTGCACCTCATCGACAGTCCTGCCGATGTCGGCCCACCTCTCCTCATCTGAATGCTTATGTACGCCCGGGGCCTTTGCCTCGGGAATCCTTGAAACAAGCTCTTTGATTCCCATACCGGTTATCGCCGCCGTAGGGACGACGGGAACGCCCAGCCTTTTCTCAAGCTTCTCAACATCAATCTCAATCCCCCTGTGCTTAGTGTCGTCCCACAGGTTCAGGGCCACTATCATGGGAATCTTCCTCTCCAGGAGCTCCAGCGTGAGGTAAAGATTTCTCTCAAGGTTCGTTGCATCGACGACATTTATGATGATGTCGCCTTCATCCAGCATCTTCGCGGTTACTTCTTCTGCCTTGCATCTGGGCTCGAGAGAATACGTTCCCGGCGTGTCTATCAGCTCAGCACTACCCTTACCTATCTTCATGCTCCCTCTGATGAATTCTATCGTCGTTCCCGGATAATTCGAGGTGATTACATTCACGCCAGTGAGCCTTGCGAATACCACGCTCTTTCCAACGTTCGGATTTCCAACCAGAAGTACTTTCATTCTTGAACCTCGACGATAATTCTACCTGCCATCATCCTCCCCAGAGTTAGCGTCATATTGTCTATTTTGATAACGATTGGACCGCCGGCCGGCTGCCTTGAATGTATCTCTACAGTTTTACCCTCCCTTATTCCAAGCGTCTGGAGGTTTCTCCTTTGATGGCATCTGCCACCCATGAATCCGCGGCCTTTTCCCCTTCCCAATGGGCCACGGTGCTCATCAATCCTGACAATCCGTCCCTTTTCCCCCTCTTTCATTTCAGCGAGTCTTTTCTCCATTCTAACCCCTGAGCTCCAGGACATGCTCCCTGCAGTCATTCATCATATGCCCCACATGCTTGTCAGCAATCCTGTAATAGACCTTCTTGCCTGCCTTATTCGAGCTGACCAGGCTGGCTAGCCTCAGTATCCTCAGCTGATGGGAAACTGCAGACTCCGAAATTTCTGTCCTCTTCGCTATCTCCGAAACGCACAGCTCTTCCTTGCCCAGTGCCTCGAATATTCTCAGCCTCGTCTCATCCCCGAGAACCTTGAAGGTCTCCGATATATCAGTAAGAACATTCATTTCAAAAAATTTTCCTCCGGAAAATTTACTGTTTTGTAATTGAAATTACAGAACATGAACATCTGAGTATATATTCAGATTTATGGTTTAAATATCAGAAATCCAGCATAAACTTTCTGGCAGCATAGATCGTTGGACTGTAACCGCCCTTGGGACCATGTTCGCTCCTTACCAGGTCAAGGCCCTTCAATATGTCCAGTTCCCTCCTTACGATGGCCATGCTGATTCCTGTTTCACTTTCAATCTCAGCAATCTTCACCTTCCTCTTGAGGCTCTTATGCTTCTCGACTATCACGGTCAGGATGCATTTCCTTCTCTCTGTGCACATTTTATTTCCAGTAACACTAATTTAATAATAGTATTACTATTTAAATACTCAACTCTAAATGACAAAACAATAAACTAAAGTTGGAGGTAAAACAAAATGTTTAACAAAAATTTGATACTGGTTCTGGGCCTGATTATGGCCGCTGGAATGGTTAATGCGCATTTTACCATGGTCTTCCCTGGAGGGAATATGGAGGTAACACCTGATGACTACATTGCCGAAGTCGGCGAAACAAAGACTATTATAATTGTATGGGGCCATCCCTTCGAGCACATCCTTTTTGACATGAGTTCTGTTCCTGAGGTAAGTGTCAGGGACCCTGAAGGGGCCGTTACTGAATTAACGATAGAGGAAACCAAGGTTGAAGGTTACAAAGCATATAAGACAAAATTCACAGTTGATAAGGAGGGTGACTGGATAGTCCATGTGAAATATGAGGATGAAGAGTCGCAGTTGATAGACCTGACAAAGGTGGTAATTCACTGCGGCGAGGAGGCCTGGTTCGGCTGGGATTCCGTCCTTGGAGAGGAGGTCGAGATTGTACCCTATATGAGACCCTATGGTATTGAGGAAGGTTTCGTTTTTATGGGGAAGGCCATGGCCGATGGAATGCCACTTGCTGGCGTATCTGTAGAAGTCGAAAGATATAATTCAAAGGATGCAGGAGAAGCCATCGTGGCGGCAACGGAGGAGAGGTATCCCAACGACCCGCCGATGATTTTCACAAGGGTTACGACCTCAAACAAGGAGGGAGAATTCGCCTACACCCTTGACGAGCCGGCGATATGGTTCGTAGGAGCGACGAAGGAGGTCGAGGACGGCTATGATGTCAGGGGAGTCATGATAATTCCTGTTATTGAGGAATTTCCACCCAGGGTTGAGGAAGGAGCAGGTGTTGCTACATCAGCCTTGGAGAACAGGCTAAGCTCGCTGGAGAGCAGGATATCAGGACTTTCCTCAACACAGGCAGCTGGAGGGACTTCAGGAATTGTCTACATCGCACTTTTGGTTGGTATAATTGCAGCAATTCTTGCCCTAGTTGCGATTATGAAGAAATAAGAAATGGTTAATCTGAAAGAAGAAATACGGACATATTGGGATTCCAGACACAACGAATACGACAAGTCCCCTGGACATAATACAAGAAGCGATGAGGAAAAGGAGGTATGGATAAATGCCCTGAAAAGAAACTTAAATTTAGATAAAAATTCCAAAATATTGGATGTTGGTACCGGCACTGGCTTTTTGTCCTTGTTATTGGCAGAATCAGGTTACAAGGTAGCGGGAATTGACTTATCTGAAAAGATGCTGTCTAAAGCCATTGAAAAGTCAGAATCCAATAGGCTTGATATCGAATTTCAGGTCGGGGACGCCGAAAATCCTCCTTTTGAAGATGAAAGTTTTGATGCCATAGTTTCAAGGCATGTACTGTGGACTTTACCCAATCCAGAAAATGCAATTAGGGAATGGCACAGGATTCTAAAACCAAGGGGAAAAGTTATAATTATTGATGGCGAGTGGTCGTCAGATAGCATAAGTTCCAAATTGAGGAGATTTGCAGGATACTCCACGATGTTTATCACAGAAAGAAGAAATCCATGGAAATGGCAAAATCACCATAACAAGATAAAGAATAAATTACCCTTTAATGGCGGCACACCCCCAACCAAAGTGGAATCTCTGCTTTATGAAAACGGCTATTCAAATGTATGGATAGATAATCTTTCCGACTTAATAGAAGCAGAGAAAAAGAACGCTCCTTTTTATTACAGGATTATGCATTCAAAAAAATCAAGATACTTAATTGGGGGCGAAAAAAGATGAAACCAAAAATTAATAAAAAGGATTTAAGTATGTTGATTACAATTATTGCGATAATTGCTGTTGTAATATTTTCCGGATGTGTGGGTGAAGAAAAACCAACAGAAAAACAAGGAGAAACGGTGACGGTTATAGACGATGCAGGCAGAACAGTAACAATAAACACACCAATAGAGAGCTTTGTGTATCATGGACATAACTCCTATATTTATGAAACACTGCGGGCAATCGGTGTGGGGGATAGAATCGTTGGTACCAGCGACAGATTCGTCACAGCGGGCAAGAGCAGATATAGTGAGGCGTATTTTCCGAAACTCGTTAATTTCACAAATGTTGGTTTACTCAAATCGCCGGATTATGAAGTAATAAACGTCCTGAAACCCGATGTTGTCATTAGTGATGAGGAAAGCTATTATGACAGAGATAAAACTCCACGCATCCCGGTTATTGCAATAGATGTCAAACCGACTACCTTTAAAGAGAACACAATGAAATATGGGTATTTGTTTAACAAGGAAAAAGAAGCAAAGAAATATATTGACTGGTACAACAAATGGGAAAATGAGATAAAGAACCGAACAGAGGACATTTCAGATGACGAAAAGCCGCTGGTATATATCGGTTACTATGACACAGTGGAATACGGAAGCAAAACATTTCAAGTACCTGCCAAGGATAATTACAGAAATATAATGGTTCACACGGCAGGAGGAAGAGGAATGGGGGATGAAATAAGCGGTTCTGGCATATCCCAAGTGGATGTGGAATGGATAATAACGCGAAATCCAGATGTCATCATATTTTCGGCATCAACAGAGTATGTAGGTTATGATGTCAACAACCCGTCAAAAGTGAAGACACTGATAGATAGCTTTATGAACCGCCCAGAGTTTGCTGAAGTCAATGCGGTAAAGAACAAAAGGATATATGTGGTAAGTCATGCATACTTATTATGTGGTGGGGCAAGTGGTCTCATAGGCAGTATGCATTATGCCAAATGGATTTATCCCGAACTTTTCGCAGATATAGACCCGCAGGTAATGCATCAGGAATTTGTAACTAAGTTCCAGCATTTAGATTTGAATGTGAAGGACATTGTGTGCGTATATCCCACAACATGACCAAAGTAAAAACAACAGCAACAAGCAATGAGATAAAGGAACAATACCAAAAATTTATTGGAAGGAAGATTACCTTTATTCTTTTTTCCCTTTTTCTTTTGGTTCTCATATTCGGCATATCTGCATCACTTGGGTCTGCGGACATCACGATATGGGATGCATACGCCGCATTTCTTCATAGATTTTTTCCATCTCATTTCCATACGAGTTGGCTTGCAGAAACATGCGTCTGGGACCTGCGACTTCCGAGAATCTTTCTTGGCATCTTTACGGGCGCCAGTCTTGCTATTGCCGGGGCGGTAATGCAGGGGATACTTAGAAACCCCCTTGCAAGTCCCTATACACTTGGAATTTCAGCGGGAGCAGGGTTTGGAGCATCTCTTGCCATAATTGCCGGCGCAGGTTTTGTTGGCGGGGAATACCTCATAATAGGAAATGCCTTTATATTCGCCTTGGTGTGTTCATTCATTATCATTGCTTTTGCAAGCAGAAGGGGAGCGACTCCAGAGACAATGATTCTCGTGGGCATCGCGATTCTGTACATTTTCTCATCTGCTACAATACTGCTTCAGTACTTTGGTGAGGAAGAAGCAGTGGTAGAATCTCTGTTTTGGATGGTTGGCGGACTTGACAGGGCATCATGGGATAAGGTATTTATGTCCGGCATCATGCTTGCATGCACTGTTCCTTTACTTATGATAAAGTCATGGGACCTCAATGTTATGGCTGTCGGCGATGAGACAGCCAAGAGCATTGGCGTAAATGTTAAGCGCATTAGGATTTTCACACTCTCTATTACAAGTTTGATGGTTGCAAGCACGGTCTGCTTCACGGGAACGATAGGGTTTATAGGGCTTGTTGCACCACATATCACGCGCATGGTTATCGGAGGGGATAACAGGTTTTTAATTCCCGCCTCTGGCATAGTCGGTGCAGTGTTACTTGTTGGCGCAGATATTTTTGCAAGGAATATTATTCCACCGGTTATTGTCCCAGTGGGTGCGATCACCGCCTGTATGGGCGGTCCCTTACTGCTCTATCTTGTGATAAAAAGAAGAAAATACTGGTAAAAAAAGTAGAAGAAAAATGAAACTGAAGATAAACGATGTAGAGTTTAGATACGCAAGCACACCGATTATAGAAAACATTTGTATAGAGGTTGCCCCGTCAGAAATAGTAATCATCTGTGGCCCAAATGGTGTTGGCAAATCCACGCTGATACGCTGCATAAACAGAATCCTAAAGCCACGGAACGGAGGTATACTGCTGGACGGACTGGAAATAAAAAATATGAGTATGATTGAGATCGCAAGGCAGATTGGGTATGTGTCGCAGAGTTCTTCTAACGTATTTCCTGTTACGGTATTTGATATGGTTCTCATGGGAAGGCGCCCGCATATTGGATGGCGAAGTAGTGAAATGGATGAAGAAAAGGTTGTAAAGGTATTAAAGCTGATGGAAATTGAAGACCTCGCATTGTGCGACTTTAACGAACTAAGCGGTGGTCAGCAGCAGAAAGTGATTATATCCCGTGCCCTCGCCCAAGAACCTGATGTTCTTTTACTTGATGAACCCACATCCAATCTTGATATAAGACATCAACTTGAAGTCATGGAAATCATAAAGAATTTAGCAGCAGAAAAAGGAATATCAGTAATAATGGCAGTTCATGACCTGAATCTCGCATCACGATATGCAGACAAGGTCATAATGATGAAAGATGGAAGTATTTTTAGTGCAGGCGATCCTACGTCGGTATTGACACATGAGAACATATTCTCTGTCTATGGAGTGATAGCCGTTGTGAAAAATGAATCTGGGAAACCGTATATCGTGCCAATAAGACATAGAAGACAAAATGAGATGTGATTTTCACAAAAATATGGAGTATAAAACTCCAATGGAATTTGAATCAAATAATATTTCAATTAAGATAGACAAAATAGAATTTGAATAAAATGGTCCACATATCCGACGGAGTATTGTCAGGGGAGGTGCTGGCCGCAGGATGGTTAGTGACAGTAGTAGCGTTAGCCCTTACTCTCAGGAGGCTGAGGGCAGAGGAGATACCAAAGCTCTCGCTAACAACGGCGGCCTTTTTCGTGGCCTCCCTCGTACACGTTCCATTTGGGCCGACATCTGTGCATCTGATAATGAACGGCCTCGTTGGGGTTATTCTAGGTCCTCTTGCTTTCATTTCTGTCTTCATTGGCCTTGTCCTGCAGGCGTTTCTCTTTGGTCATGGCGGTATAACAGTTATTGGAGTAAATGCGATGAACATGGGTCTTTCAGCCCTTGCTGCTTATGCTCTGTTCAGGATGAGTAAGATGAAAAACAAGGTACAGGTGGGCGTGTTGGGCTTCCTTGCAGGTGGCTTGGCTGTCGCTCTGGCAGTTATTCTTACAGCCTTGGTTCTATTCCTGGCAGGTGAGGAATTCACCGCTGTAGCAATAGCCCTATTAATCGCGCATATACCTATAATCATAATCGAAGCCATTATTGTAGGCTCAATAGTTGCATTTCTCCTAAGAATAAAGCCAGAGATGCTGAAGTTGGAGGTGTCGGGATGAAAAAGTTTTTGATAGCATTGACTATATTGTTAATCCTTTTAGGCATGGCAGCTGCCCATAGAGTGCATATAAGTAGCAGAATCGGGGAGATACGGGTGAAGTCCTGGTTCGGGGGAGGGAAGCCCATAGCAGACGGAACAGTCAGGATATATGCGATAAAAGACGGCATCGAGGAATTCTACCTTGAAGGCGTTACTGACGAGAAGGGAGAATACGGCTTCCAGCCGAAGATCGGAACTGATGCCTACAGAGTCGAAATCGAATCCACTGACCTTCCCGGCCACAGGGTCGAGGAGATTATTAACATGACATCGATGCAGTCTGCAGGCGAAGGGATTAGAGGAGAAACCGAACTGTCCACCTATCAGGGGATAATAGCGGGGCTCGGCTATCTCCTTGGGCTGGCAGGAATCGCGATGCTTTATCTAGCGAGAAAGAAGAATGCCTAAACTGGATGAGATTGACCTCTATGCAGGAATTGAAAGTCCATTGAGCAGGTGGGACCCAAGGGTTAAACTAACATCCATCCTGCTTCTGATATTCTCGATAGTACTGCTGGACGATTTGATTCCAGCAGCTTTAGGGTTAATCCTGTCCTTCCTCATCATTCTAATCTCAAGAATTCCGCTGAACTTTGTTCTTGAGCGCATGAGGTGGGTTTTCCTCTTCGTGTTGTTTATCTTCATTGTCCTCTCCATTACCGCCAGCCGGGGTGTTGAGAAGGGAGCACTGGTTGCCCTGAGGGCCTTTTCGGCGATACTCCTTGCCCTTGCGATGTTATCTACAACCAGATTCGAGCAGGTGCTGAAGACCATGGAAAAGCTCAGGGTACCGAACAAATTGATTCAGACAGTCCTGTTTACTTACCGCTACATATTCCTCCTTGCTGATGAGAGTCATAGGATGTTCACCTCGTTAAAGGCAAGGGGGTTTCGGGGGAGGACGGATATGCGCACGATGATAACAATCGGGAATTCAATTGCCATGCTGTTCGTGAGGAGCTACGAGAGAGCGCAGAGAGTTTATGAGGCCATGATTTCCAGGGGCTATTCGGGGGTCGTGAATTCCCTAGCCGAATTTGAGATTAAGAATGTCGACTATGTGAAGGGAATTATAGTCATAATTTTCGCAGTTTCATTGCATGTAATCTAAAATGCCGGCATCGATAGAATTAAAGAACCTGGGCTATGTTTATCCAGACGGTACGGAGGCCCTCAGGAATATAAGCCTCAGGATAGAGGAAGGCGAGTCAGTAGCAGTTCTCGGTCCAAACGGTGCAGGGAAGTCAACCCTTCTTCTGCATCTGAACGGAATCCTGAGAGGTGAGGGAACGGTAAAGATATCTGGAAGTGACATAAAGGGAAAGGAGACGAGAGAGCTAATAGGGGACATAGGCTTGGTCTTTCAGGACCCTGATGACCAACTCTTCTCAACGACGGTATTTGACGACGTGGCTTTCGGGCCTTTGAACATGAACCTTTCCAAGGAAGAGGTGAGGGGGAGAGTAGCCTCCGCATTGAAGAGGGCCGGTATGGAGAAATTCGAGGACAGGTGTCCTCATAACCTCTCTTTCGGCGAGAAGAGGAAGGTTTCCATTGCAACCGTTCTTTCAATGGACTCGAGAATTATGGTCTTTGACGAGCCCCTCTCCAATCTAGACCCTAGGGGCAAGAGAGAGATTATATCCCTGATAAAGGAGCTGAAGAGGGAGGGCAAGACGATAATAACTGCAATCCATGACGTCAATATTGTCCCTGAGATTGCTGACAGGATATATGTTCTTAATAAAGAGATAATTGGTGAGGGAACACCAAGGGAGGTTTTTATGAACACCAAACTATTGAGTAATTCCAATCTCGACATCCCTGTAATAACCCAGTTCTTTGAGGTGCTGTCATGTTTTGGCTATGATACGACAGACATTCCTCTTTCAATTGATGAGGCAATCTCACATCTCACAAGGACGATAGAGAAGGATGGTGGGCATATACATCTGCACATCCACGAGCATACCCATAAAGAAATAAACAGGCTGAAGAGAAGGCATGAGCATCAGTGATAGCCAATATATCAATTTTATACTCAAAACCCCAATATAATTAACAGCAAGATGGCTCCGGAAAAACCCATAACCTATAAGGATTTCATGAATCAGATATACAAGCTCAGAAGAAAGGCAGGCAAGGGATTCTACAATCATTTAGAGGCCAAGTTCTCTAAGGCATAGACTCATGGAATTTAGTGGGTGATATTATTTTAACAAAAGATAAGCCCATTTTCCTGTTGCTCTTTTCTAATGTTTTCCAGTAGCTTTCAGCCAAAATACCCCTTCTGTTTCTTGTAACAAAGGCGTCTACTCCTGCGACGCTTGCCCATGCATAATTCAGCACGTCATCCTTCACTTCGTCAGCCACCTTCTTCTCCAATCGCTGGATGTAGTTCCACGCCAGCTTCTCTACCAGACCATGTCCTTCAGAAAATAGTATTTCCAGCGGAGCCTTATCTTTTGATATAGTTTCATAATATCTGGGTAGGATGATGTCCCTTATGTGTTTATCCACCTCATCGGAGTGGAGTTCCTTCGATATGATAAATGTTGTCAAAAACCTTTCTCTGTTCTCTTTGGCATACTCTATTATATCTTTTACAATCCCATAATCTTTCTCATTCCTGTCCACAAGAACACCATAGACCGACGTATCCAGAACGTAGTATGCCATCCCGTTAAAATTTTAACACCATCTAATAAATCCTACAACTCTCCTATATCTTCATTCCACAGCTCGGGATTCTTCTGGATGAACTCCTGCATGAGCTGCCTGCACTCCTTGAGGTTGAGGTCTGTCACCTCAACTTCGTGGGACTCCATGAATTCCCTCGCCCCCGGGAAGGTCTTGGACTCCCCTGCAACCACCCTGGGGATTCCGAACTGAACGACGGCTCCTGCACAGAGGTAGCAGGGCATCAGCGTCGAATAGAGAACCGTTCCTTTGTAACTGCCAATCCTCCCGGCATTTCGGAGGCAGTCAATCTCAGCATGTATTACTGGGTCGTTTTGCTGCACCCTCTGGTTGTGCCCCCAGCCGATGATATCTCCGTCCCTCACGAGAACGGAGCCTATGGGGATTCCGCCTTCATTCAGTCCTTTTTTCGCCTCCTCGATAGCTGCTCTCATGAATTCGTCCATGGATATATCTTGTTTTCAGAAAATATATCTTTTATTCTTTTGAATATATATTTATAACATGCCACGACCCAGAAGATGCAGGAGGATTGCCTCCGAGCCCAGCATATGCGCGTTCAAGCCCGTGGGGGTACGGGAATGTGAGCTTGACGAAGCAATTCTCACAATGGACGAGTTCGAGGCCCTCAGGCTGAAGGACTTTGAAAGAATGGATCAGGAGGAAGCCGCAAAGATGATGGGAATCTCCCAGCCAACCTTTAACAGAATTATCAACTGTGCAAGGGGCAAGATTTCCGACGCCCTGGTCAACTGCAAGATGATACGGATTGAGGGCGGTGACTATGAGGTTATTGGTCGCAGGGGTGGCTGCCACAGGAGGGGTCGACAGTAATGAAAAGTCTAAAATGGTTGCAAACCTGAAAATGGAAGAGAAAAAATCATTCGATGAAATCAAGGCAGATATAGACGAGAGGATGAAGAAGGTAAAGAACAAGATAATGGTCATGAGCGGCAAGGGCGGGGTTGGAAAGACTACCGTTGCCGTGAATCTTGCGTTTGCGCTGGAGATGAACGGTCTGGACGTAGGCCTTCTCGATGCAGACATCCACGGTCCAAACGTCCCAAAGATGCTCAATCTTGGGGAGGAGATACCGGAATCGATTGGTGGCGCAATAAAGCCAGTAACCTACTCACT
>JAHIKS010000094.1 GCA_018897475.1 Candidatus Altarchaeota archaeon | reverse complement strand
TCCATGTCGCCCCTTTTCTCGAGGCTGTCTTTGTGGTCACTCACCATGGAGAATAGCCTGTCCGTGTTCTTGCTGGAGAGTTTGTCGAGGAAATTCCTGACAAGGAGATGAAGCCGAAGCTCCCTTCCTATCTCTGCCCTCCAGAGTTTTTCGTAGTCTTTTTTGCAGGCGTGTCTTGCAGCCAGGCCGCCCATCACGACACCCCCACCTGTCGTTGCTTTTACGTGACCGGCCGCGTCGCCAAGCGTTATGAATTTACCGTAATCAGTCTTTAACCGCGGATTATAAAGTGGAATTGTACCGTAATTTTTATTTAGGATTTTTGAATTTTTTATCCGTCCCTCCTGCCTCAGCTCCTTCACGAACTTATCAAGCCACGTGGTTGGGTTCTCCCTTGCGCACAGCCCGACCCTGCAGTAGTCCCCTGCAGGAATTATCCAGGAGAAGAAGCCTGGGACGTTGAAGTGCAGCTCGACAAAGTCCGGGTCGCAGTCGAGCTTCAGGTCGTACTGGGCTCCAAAGAGGAATTTCCCGGGCATTCCGAGGTTAAGTTTCCTGTGGAGCTGATAGTTGGTTCCGGTTGCGAGGACGATTTTGTCTGCCTTGAGATTGTTGACGTCATCGACCCTTTCATTGATGAATTCAATTCCTGAATCAATTGCAGAATTCAGCAAATCCTCATCGAATTTTTGCCTGTCGACGACATATGCCTTGTCTTTGTCTGCTTTGATCTCAAGAAGCTTCTTTGAAGGAGAATATATTTTTGCTCCGCTGACTTTATTCAGGAATTCTGGTTTTATTCCAAGCCTTTCCATGCCAGAGATACTAATCAGGCCGGCGCACTGGACGGGTTGTTTCCCGTGCTCCTCGTAGACAGTGACATCGTGCCCTTTAGAATGTAAGGCAGCAATGCAGCCTGCCGGGCCGGCCCCTATTATAGAAATCCTCATTTCTCTCTAAGGTCAATGGTATCCATCGCATCGGGGCCGGTCGATATCAGGGATGCCTTGATTCCGATGCCTGATTCGATCTTCTTGACGTGGTCTTTTGCCCTGTCAGAGAGTTTATCATACTCGGTGACTTTGAAGCATTCTGGGAAAATCTTGTCCAGGCAGGCTATGACTATGTCGGTCGCTCCGTTGACCATGGCGGCGTATTTTGCGAGCTCTATGTCGAAGTCCCCGATTCTTCTCCTTCGCTGGGTTACCGTTCCCTTCTCCCCGAGATATTCAGCAAGGGTTTCGTTCACAGTGCCTTCATCTATGCCCTTTTTCTTTGCATCCTGGAGAACCTCCTTCCACATCGGGTAGCTGTCTATATTCTCCTCAGTTATCAGGGTATCGAGAGCTCCCTCACCGACCCTTGTAGTATATGCCTTGTAGATGACCATCACTTTATCAACCTTTGTCGGGCCTATGCCGATGTCAACGGCGGCCATGGAAGCAGATGTGTCCTTTGAGGTTACAAAGGGATAGGTGCCATAAAACAGGGAGAGACCAAAGCCCTGGCTTGCTTCCAGCAGAACCTCCTTACCGGCATCTATGGCGGAATTAACCTCGAGGGGGACGTCGGCCAGGTATGGCTCCAATTCAGGGATGTCCTTTGCGAGCTTTACAGTCCTGTTTGCTCTCTCGGCATTGGCGGGTCCGCAACCACTCCCAGTGGTTCCGACCTTCTCCTTCAGGAACGAATTGGATGTGTCCTCTGTCCTGTGCTTTTCCTCTATGATTGCGCATCTCTTGTCGAGGAAGATTCGGTCCTTTATCCCCGTCATATCGACCTCCTCGAGGAATACCTCAGGATTTACCAGGACCCCTGCCCCAATCATCAGTCTTGAGCTCTCATTCACGAAACCACAGGGGACCATCCTCAGCCCGAATTCCTTCCCGTCCTTGTAGACGGTGTGGCCTGCATTCGGTCCGACTCCTGCCCTTGCAACGATATCCGGTTTGTCCTTGAGGGCAAGGTATGATACTATCTTGCCTTTTCCTTCATCTCCAAAGTGTCCGCCTGTTACGATTGTTACCATTTTTATCTACCGTAGTCATCTTCGAGCCTTACTACATCCTCAGGATGGTATGTGCTTACCTCGATGATAGTGACGTCTTCCTCTGCAAGAAGGCGATGCACGTCGCCGGGGTTTAGGGTTATGGAGTCGCCCTCCTCCAGAACTATTTCCTCCTTGTCGCCCATTATTTTCAGCCTTCCCTTGAGGACATACATCGTCTCCTTCTTCTCCTTGTGATACTGGAGGCTTGAACGCTCTCCTTTCCTGAGCTCAAGAATCTTTCCGAGGTATTCTGGCTCCTCTGCCAGCCATATTTCCCTGCCCCAGGGCTTCTCAATGATTTTTGGCTTCCTTGATTTCATATTCATTCGCCATTGAGGTGGAAATTCCAGCTCCGATAACCTCGATTCCGGAGTTGACCAGCTTGAATTCCAGCCTCGCCCCTTCGGGCATGAACTTGTGCTTCCTCAGGATTGCTGTCCTTGAATTCTCGTTCTTTTCCAGCTCTATCATAATCTTTGACCAGTATTTCGTTATGTCTCCGCCAACCGGGGTTACTCCCCCGGCCTCTATGTTCGCATAAACCTGATTCGTGAGCAGCACTGGGATGTTGAACTGCCTTGCTACCCTGAGCAATTGGGCAAGCTGCCTGCCCAGGCCCTTTATGTCCCTGTCCTCCTCGAGGCGGTAGAGCATGGCTATTGAATCCACAATGACTAGAGATGCCTTTGAGCTCTCAACCACGTCGGGGAGCTTTCTTATGGCGACCTTCTGCTCGTCGAAGTCTGTAGGCTCGATTAGAATTACGTTCTCTAAGATGTTGTTCAGTCTGTCAGGGGCCATCTGCTCGAGCCTCTCGACAGAGAAGCCTCCCTCGGGGTCGACGTATATCACCTTTCCCTCCAGGGTGGCATTTGCTGTTGCAAGCAGAGCCAGGGTCGTCTTGCCTGAGGCTGGAGCACCATAGATGTGCGTCAGGTTCCTTTCAACGAGGCGGCCGCCGAGAATTCCATCGAATTCCTTGCTAATGCCTACCATGTTAGATAGTTAGAATTCACCGCTTAAATCCACCAGCGTACTTCTCATACAGCTCCTTGCATATCTCCCTAAGGTCCTCTCTAGCATGCATACCGCTCTTCTCGAAGTACTCCTCTACGAGGTCTTTGCTTATCTCGATTTTCTCGAGGCTCTTGAACTCCTCCTCGGCCGAGGGGATTACGCTGACGTCGAGGATTTTGAAGCCCTGCTCCTGGCTCCAGTCGTGCCTGAGGTCGAAATAGTCCCCCTCCAGCTCGACGTTTATCCTGATTTGGAGGCATTCGGTCCTGCCCCTGTTGTCCTTTATGATGTCCTCGATGGTCTTGTTGACATCCCCGGGTTTCATGCTGCCCAGATTTCCTTTAACCGAGTCCATTATTGCCGACTTTACGGGGATGAATTCTACCTCGTTGAAATTCCTCAGGGCAAGGAAGCCTGTGGGATTCTCAGCCTCGTTGAAGCTTATTCTCTCGGTGGAGCCGACGTAATAGGATGGGGTTACGTCCATAAGCTCCTTTATCTCCTGGTGTTTATGGACATGACCGGACAAAATGAGGTCGAATTTTCCTGCAACCTCCCTCAGTGACTTGAGCGAGAGCTCGAACGGGCTGAGATAGCGCTCTATGCCCTGGTGCAGGCACAGGATGTCGTAGTCGTTCTTCTCGAACCCTGAGATTTCCGCTAGTTTCTCCTGTGCGAGCTTTCTGCTCCGCAAGTATTGGAAGCCGTGGATTCCGACCCTCTTTCCGTCAAGGTTCAGGGTGATATGAGGATTATCAGTGCTCAGGACATGGATGTTCTTATGCAGGTCAGAAAATATCGGCGTATATGCAGTCCCTAGATGGCCCTCAATCTCGTGGTTGCCGATGCAGACAATAACCGGGGTTTTTTCTGCGATATCAATCAGCTTCGTTATCAGGGTGTGCAGGCTCTTCGGCTCAGGCCTTGGATGATGCACCAGATCGCCAGCAAAAATCAGCATGGATGGATTCAGCTCCATCGCCTTGGAGGTTGCATCCAGAAAAGAATTCTCGTAGTCCAGGAGCCTCTGCTTCTTCATCCGGTGTCTGTAGCCGAGGTGGCTGTCCGAGATGCAGCAGATGATCGTCATTACTCCTCCTTCATGCAGTCCTCACCAAGAAGCCTTCCGTTCAGGTTCGTGAGATTCTCGGAGTAATTCCCGCAGACCTCGCAGATTCCGGATATTGTTCCAGCCGGCGAGGATATGTCCGCGATGTCCCACTCCGCATGCTCCTTTATGAGTGTGTGAACCGCTGGTTCTACGGCTATCAAATCGAAGACCGTGATGATTCCGATTATGTTGTTGCTCTGAGTTACTACAAGCCTCTTGACGCCGTTCTCCCGCATCATATTCGTTGCGTCGTCTATGTCCTTCTCAGGCGCTATCGTAAGTAGTGGAGAGGTCATTACATCCGTTACGGACACTGTCTTGGGGTTCTTTCCTTCGGCCACTACGTTCACAATGATGTCCGTGTCGGTCACCATTCCGACGCCCTTGCCCTTGTCTATCACAATCACAGAATCTATGTCGTTCTTCTTCATTATCTCGGCCACCCCACTTATGCTCTCCTCGGGTGGTACATAGATAACGCCCCTTGTCATTGCATCTCCAACACTCAGTTCCATTTTTATCCTCTCTATGACTATCTATATGTTATAAGAACTGACATTAAAAAACCACGATGGAGAAGGTGAGTTTCGAGGTCCTACACAAGGACATTGCAGCCAGGATTGGAAGGCTTGAGTTGAATGGTAAGAGGATTGAGACCCCCGCCCTGATGCCGGTCTACAATCCAAAGAAGCCGCTGATTTCGACGAAAGAGTTGCAGGAAGAGTTTAATTCAGATATCCTGATGACGAATTCCTACATAATTCTAAGAGACAAGGAGCTGAAGAAGAAGGTTCTGAAGAATGGAATTCACAAATACCTTGGTTTTAACGGCCTGATAGCTACCGACTCCGGCTCCTATCAGCTCATGAGCTACGGCAATGTTCTGACAACGAATGAGAAGATTATAAAATTCCAGGAGGAGATTGGCTCGGACATCGGCTCCTTCCTTGACATTCCGTCCATGCCGGATGCGTATAAGCCCAGAGTGGAGGAGCAGTTAGGCACTACACTGGAAAGGGCAAAGGAGGCAACCAAGGCCGGCTTTGTAGTGAATGCAGGGATTCAGGGCTCAACCTATCTGGACCTGAGGAAGAGGGCGGCAAAGAATATTGGGAAGGACTTCGAGCTCTGCGCGATAGGAGGCATAGTAAAGCTGATGGAGGACTACAGGTTCTCTGACCTTGTGGACATCATAGCTACTGTAAAGAAGAACATCCCCTCAAACAGGGTTGTCCATGCCTTCGGACTGGGGCATCCAATTTCATTTTCCATTGCAGTTGCTCTCGGCTGTGATTTATTCGACTCCGCGGCCTATGCTCTCTATGCCCATGGCAACAGATACATGACGGAGAACGGAACCAAGAGGCTTGAGGAGCTTGAGTATCTGCCATGCTCCTGCCCAGTCTGCAATAAACACGGGATTGGGCTGAAGGAGTTGCCTGATGAAAAGAGAATAAAAGAGCTGGCAAGGCACAATCTTTATGTTACAAATGAGGAGCTTAACAGGGTAAAGGAGGCCATAAGGGAGGGCTCGCTCTGGGAGCTGCTCAGCATAAGGACCAGGGCGCATCCCGCACTCCTTGAGGGGCTGAGGAGCATGCTCAAGCACAAACGTTGGCTTGCGAAATTCGACCCCATCAGGAAGAAATCTGCCTTCCATTCCCTCGGCTTCGAGGCGAGGCACAGGACGGAGGTCGTTAATGTAAGGTCAAGGGTGAAGAGGGTTCCATCGAAGAATATGATTGAACTCAAACCGTTCGGGAAAATTCCTGCTGAGATTTCAGACTTATATCCCTTCCATTCTCCGGGCAATAAGATTGCTGACCTGGACAAGGTAAGAGCGATAATGGATTACCAGTTTGGAGAAGGTGCCGGGGAATTAATCCCCAGCAAAGTCAGGATAAAGAAGTCCCGCAAGACGAAGAGAATCAGGTGGATTTACGAGGGGAAGGAACTGATTGCATCGGTCAGGGCATCTGACCACTTCATAATCCCGAAGATGAAGCTGGCCGAGAGGATAAAGGAGAAGTTCAAAGCCCCAAGAAACAGGGTTGTCATTCACGACGATGCAATTCCCTTCGTCAGCGAGAAGAAGAGCGCCTTCGCGAAGTTCGTCACAGGAATAGATCCTGAACTAAGGCCCGGGGACGAGGTTCTCGTCGTTGACAAGGACGATAATCTCATAAGAACAGGAACCCTTGTCTTGTCGCCGGCCGAGGCGAAGGACTTCAACAGGGGCCCGGCGGTGAGGGTAAGATGAAAAAACTGCTGCCAACAGATAAGGGAATCCAGTGGTATCTTGAGCAGATGCAGCACCACGTGGAGGAGATTAAAGAGCTGCTGGGCAGAGGCGATGAGATTTACAAGGGCGATGAAACCTGCGAAGAACATGCAAGGGTGGAGGCCTACGACCTTATCGTTCTGGCAGCTGAAGCATTCGACATGCCGGAGATTCTTGAGTCTGTTCCCGATGAGATTATGCAGAGATT
>JAHIKS010000093.1 GCA_018897475.1 Candidatus Altarchaeota archaeon | reverse complement strand
CTCCAACTTCAACCCCATAAACAGGCTGATTTTTGTCAAAAACCAGGCGATTTCATGACAAAAACCAGTTGATTTGCGTATCTGTCAAATAGTAATTCCTGTCAAAATAGTGGAAACGCCGTCAAACTGTCAAACTTGGGTTATTATCTCCTTCTCAATGCTCTCGATTTCCCCCTCGACCGCGTCAAGGGTCGGGAAATAGTTGTTTGTTACCGTATCGAGAATGAGGTAGCAGAGGAATCCGGTCTTGTTGGCAAGAATTCTCGGGTTCTTTGATTCTATCCTTTTCAGGACTTCGTCTATGCAGTTGTTTTCCTTTTCGCAGATTGTAACAACATAGTCGTCGCCGACGAACATCGCAAGCTGATGGGCCTCAACCGCCTTGGAGTATTCGATTATGTTTATTGTCAGAAAGAAGTGGTCATCATAGTCCTCAAATTTTGGCCTCTGCTTGAATTTTATGATGTCTTCCAGTGGAAGGTGGTGAAAACCAAATATCTCAGCAAGGGACTCGATGTCCTTTTCTTTTGGATGAGAAATGTGAAGCCATGTAACCGGGTGTTTGCCGAGAAATTTCTTGACCTCTGATATGTCCGTTGCTTTGTGGATTTCAGAATCGTTCGGGGAGTAAGCAGCTATATGATACATTCTGCTATTTGTTTAGTTTTTGTACCAGTTCCTCCTTGGTCGGAACAACCCCGATGAATTCCGCCTGCTCGTCTATTACTATCGAGGGGGTGGAGGCAATCTGATACTGTAACGCATTGATGAGGTTATCTCCCTCGTCTATGTTAACAATTTCATACTCTAGGTTTAAATCCTTTGCTACTTCCTCCACAACCCTCTTTGCCTCAGGGCATTTTGGGCATTTGGTCGCTGTGAAGAGTTTTAGCCTGGCCATTTTAAAAGTCAAAGTTTCCGTCCCAGCCGGCTTTGCCCTCCTTGCTGAGCTTCTTCTTTACGTTTGATGGGAGTTCCCCTGAGCCGTCGGAAAGGCCATACCTTCTCCTTTCGCTAAGCTCTGCCAGTTTGCCTTTGTTCCAGCCTGCAACGTTCTGATAGTATCCTGTGATTCTGGACCACCAGTCAATGTTCTTGGAGCTGCAGTTCGGGCACTCATCGACCAGCCCCCCAGAGGTGAAGTTGCATTTGCTGCAGACAGACAGATCCTTTGTAAACGCGAAGTACTGGATTGCCGTCTTTGTTGCAATCTTCTTTGTCAGTTCATATATGCCCTCGGGGCTGGGGTTCTTCTCTGACAGATAAACGTGGCTCATTGCTCCCCCGTCCGTGAGGGGGTGGAAGGCCCCTTCTATCGTGAGCTTCTTCCACAGGGGAATATCCGCTGATGGCCTCGTGTGGAATGAATTGGAATAGTAGGCTGATTCGTTTTCGCCGTTCACTACCGCCCGGTCCCCGTATTTCCTGAGGTCTATCTGAGCAAGCCTGTAGGCGGATGATTCCGCGGGGGTTCTAGCAAGGGTGAAGTTGAGCTTCGTTTCCTCTCTGAATTCTGCTACCGTGTCCTTCATCGCCTTCATTGCCTTGAGACCGAATTTCCATGCGTTATCTGACTCGTGTAGCTCCTCCCCCGTGTGTGCTTTTACAGCCTCGTTCATACCGACTAGCCCGATTATGTAGCTTTGTTTGTCAACCTCGAGGTATCTTTCCTTGTCGTTTACTGGCTGACCCATGAATGGAAGAAGGTTGTTATCAAGGTTTCTTTTTATGGTCTGCCTTTTCAGCAGGAGTGTCTTCTTTGCCTTCTCCATCCTGTCTCGGAGTATCTCGAAGAATCTGTCATCATTGCCATTGGCCTCGTATGCAATTTGAGGTAGGTTTGTTGTAATTACCTGTAAGCCCCCACCCCTTATGGTTCCGTTCCTTATGTCGTCGTCTGTTGATGATTCGTCTAACGGCATAAGGAAACTGCAACACTGGTAACACGCAAACTCAGGCATATATGGCTGGTTTATTATGTAGTAGGGGGTTCCGAATTTTGCAGCTAGTTCCGAGACCTTCATCAATTCTTCGGAGTTCTTGCCGTTTTTTAGTTCATCAGGATGAATCTGTACCTCGAATTTGGGGAAATTGAAGGGCTTTCCTATGTAGTCCCCCTCAAGATAGACATCAAGGATTGCATTAAATAGGTTTCTTGTTTCGTCCTCGAAGTCCGCGTATGTTACGGAGTCCTTAATCTCCCCCCCGGGCAAGATTGCGGGGATGTCCCTGAACTGCTTCGGGACCGACATGTCGCAGTCTATTGAGCTGAAAACTACCTGGCCGCCCCTTGCAACATACATCTGCGACAGCTCGTAGATGAACATCTGGGCCAGCTGTTTTATCTTCTTGTAGTCAAGACCCGTTATGAAGGGTGCAAGAAATGTATTGAAAAAGCTGAAGCCCTGGCCGCCAGCGCAGTTTGTCTGTGATGCCGCAAGGACCTTTGCTGCGTGTAGGAAGGCTACTTCAGGGCGCTTTGCGGGCCCCGCAATTGCTGTGTGGTTGCCGATTCCATCGGCCTTGAAGCCGTTCTTCAGGAAGAATCTTATGTCGTGGGAGAAGCAGAAGGGCCTTATGAAGTAGTCCAGGTCGTGGATATGAATTTCCCCGGCCATGTGAGCGTCTGCCAGCTCCAGAGGAAGCACGTTTATCAGAGTATATTCCTTGGAAACCTGGTCTGCAAGAAGCTTATGAATGGATTCAGGATTGTACTGCAGGTTTGCGTTCTCCTTTGAGGGGAGCTCTATCAGGTTTTTTACGTCATAGACCGGCATTCCGAGCCGAGTGTACTTGGCCCTTATGTCCTCAAGGCCGTGCTCGAGCAGCTTTACGTTTGCTATCTCCCTGATTAATGGAGCAGTAACGTATTCGAGCTTGAGTCCCTGGAGCTCCTTCTCAACCGCCTGTGCTACCTCTCTTGATTTCTTCTCGTCAAGGCCAGTCTCCCTCACCAGAGATTTTGTTATCTTCTCGCTGTCAAATACCTCAAATGTTGTCTTGGACGTCCTTACCTTGACCTTGGATTTGTAGTTGTTTTCCATCTCTGGGAGTGTAATAGAATTAGGAATGGAGGATTAAATAGGTTGGGGGAAAGTTAGGCACTACATATCGGTTTTGTCTGTTGAAATTCGCTGCTGCGCCCTTATTATCGGCTTGCTCAGGTGCCTCATCGCCCTTGGGGGCGCCTCATAAAATCCGTCTTTCAGCCCTCTGGGAATTTCCTGGATTACTGCAGAGTTCGAATCCTTTCTCTTGCCGCACTTCCTGCACTTGAAGCCCTTGTCTTTTCCTGCTGATGTCATAGTCCGGCCGCAGCAGGCAGGAGATTCTTTTTTATGTGCCTTAATCAATTCTAAAATTTCAATCTTTTCAAGGTTTAGGGTATTGATATATCTTCCAATTCCTCCGTGGGCGCGAATTCTGTCCCCAGTTAATAGTTTCCTTGTTATCTCCCTGAATCTCCCTGTTGGCTCGTAGGCCGCGCAGTCAATCTCTCCTGTGCCGTCAGCAATTGAAAAGAAAACGTGGCCGCCCTCGATTGTTCTTGAGTTGCTGGCAACGGCGCCTTCCAGGATGGCACAGTCATAGGGCTTTAGCTCGGATATTTTATTCTCCCTGAGGTGGGCGTCGGTCCCCTGGTTTGTCTCGAATATTTGGATGAATTCTATCTCTTCCAGCGGTTTTATGGACTTCCATGCCTCCAGAACTGCCTCCGGAGACTCGCCCCTGATTCCGCAGAAGACCGGGTCGTAGCCGTGCGGGGTTATGAGAATCTGTCCTGTCTCTGGGTCTATGGAATTGAATACCTGAGGGTGGAGCCGTTCGTGCATCGCAAATACAGAATCCTCATCTATCCCTTTGGGCTTTCCACAGTTCTCCTTCTTCCTGTAGGCAATTAGCTCATAGGTCCTGTCATCGAGACCCGCACCAATTGCTGCCAGCGCGCCGATGATGCCTCTACCGTTGTTGAATTTGTGAATTTCTGCATTGGTTTTGGCTGCGGTCTCCTCGGCTTCCTCGATTGTGACGAGTTCCGAGACCGCTCTCTGGTAGAATTCATTGAGGCTCTTTTTATTTTTTGAATTTAGATTATCAATGAATGCCACGCCGGGGTTTGTTCTCTTGTCCTTGGTGTGGGCGTGTTCCTTGACCAGATTCAGGGCCACTTCCTTTATTCTAGCGGGGTTTCCATCCACCTCAATTGCGACTGCGCCGTTGCCCCTTGTCTTGTAAGGGATGTTCGGATTGAGCCGGATTAGTTTCGGGTTTTTTGTAGTGCCCAGCTCCCTGCATAGCAGCGCTGCTAAGTATGTAGTGCATCCCCCCTTCAGGGAGTCCGTATCATCCAAACCGATAAACATTTTTTAACAAACAGGTAATAGATAAATATGCTAAAGGCGTTTAAAAAGTTGGAGACAAACCACCAGAAGCTCTTTGCCCTTATAATCGGTGTTGCAGTGATTATGTTCTGGCGCGGAATCTGGGGTCTGCTGGACGTCTATTTCCTGCCGAATGACGTGGGGCTGAGTCTTGTTCTCTCTGCCGTTATAGGGCTGGTTATTCTTGCAGCGTGCGATGTTGTGATAAAGGAATTAGTATAGGTCCGGGGGGTCGACCCCACACCCCTCTGTGAGTTCCCTCGCGTAATTCGTTAGCATCATCTCCCTTGCCTTTTCCTGTTTCTTGGTGTGGCCGAGAACGAACATCAGCTTTACGTAGGCTGTTTCGCTGAGCATGTCTCCACACGCAATTACTCCCATGTCGAGGAGCTTCCTGCCCGTGGAGTAGACGTTCATGTTTACGGTGCCGAATATCGTCTGGGAGGTCATTGCAACAGCAGCCCCGGAGTTTATTGCGTTTTCTATTGAATCGAAAATGGCCTCGGATACGTGCCCCAGGCCCGTGCCCTCAAAGACAATTCCCTTGTAGTTTTCCTTCACTAAATTATCGATTATTTTAGAATTCGTTCCTGGATGGTATTTCAATAAGGATACTTTTTCCTCCAGTTTTGTATCCAGTTCCAGTTTATTTCCTTTATTCATCTCCTGGAAGAATCCTATCCCTTCTTCTGAAACCTTTCCAAGGGGTTTCGAATTCACGCTCCTGAAGGCGTCTCTCCTGCTGGAGTGCATCTTTCTTACCTTGGTTGCAGGATGGATTAGGCAGTGGGAATCGGAAGGCTCCGCATGCATGACAACGCAGACCTCTCCGAATTTTCCGTTGGCAGCAACCCTTGCAGAATTTATCAGATTGAACGCAGCATCGCTCGAGCCCCTGTCGGAGCTCCTTTGTGCCCCTGTAATCACTACAGGAACTGGGGTTTTCAGCATGAATGCCAGTGCCGCTGAGGTATAGTGCATGGTGTCTGTTCCATGGGTGATGACCACTCCAGCAGATTTCTTCTTTATCTCCTTTGCCGTTTCCTCTGCAATTTTAATCCAGTCCTCTGGTTGCATGTTCTCCGAGAACTTGTTGAAGAGCTGCCTTCCAGAGAGGTTTGCAATCTCCTCCAGCTCAGGCACGGCAGATATTAGTTCCTCTGCTGAAAAGGCCGAATGCACGCCCCCGGTAAGATAGTCAACCCTGCTGGCTATGGTGCCCCCCGTCGCCAGGACGGAGATGTTTGGCTTTTTCGGGTCTTTTCTGTGCTTGGTGGGTTTGAATTCCTCAGCTTTGGGTTTCTTCTTGAGGGGTTTGATACTATCGATTTTCCCCTCCTTTATGCCCATGTTGTACCCGCTCTCCAGTTTTATTACCACGCACTTGTCCTTGGCTAAGGCGGGCCTTTCCATCAGAATCCCCTCGTATGTCTTCTCCTTAGTTTTTATCTCTACCGAGGTTCCTGGTTTTGGGATGGGTTTTCGCATTCTCTATATTATATTAATATTCAATCGAATACAAATATCCAGAAATGGTCAAATTATGTAGCAGTTGCGGAACAGAGGTAAGGCAGAAGTTTGTTGAATTTAAGTGCCCCCAGTGCGGCGAGACTGAGATGATAAGGTGTGGGTCATGCAGGGGGCTTGGTACACCGTATGTGTGCGAAAAGTGCGGCTTTAAAGGGCCGTAGACTATTGGTTTGCCACAGTCAACATGAAGATTCTAAGAATTTCTCCAGATAATCCTGAAGGGGATAAGATTCTATGCGCCGCGGATTTTTTGAGGGATGGCAGAGTTCTTATATACCCAACAGACACCGTCTATGGGCTCGGTTGCTCCATAGATTCCCCCAACGTGGAGAGAATTTTTGATATTAAGAAGAGGGGTAGAGACATGCCGTTGTCCGTTGCCTTTTCCAGCATCGAGATGGTTGAGGAGTATGCGGTTGTCGGGGACGAGGAGAGGAGATTCATACTTGATAATATTGATGAACCATACACATTCATTCTAGAGAAAAAAGAGGGAATTCCCGATGTCGTCACTGCTGGCAAGGACGATGTGGGGGTGAGGATTCCCAACCACGCGGTGGTGGGGGGTTTTGTCGAGAAAGTGGGAGTCCCGATTATAACAACATCCGCGAACGTCTCGGGCAATGCGCCCCCGGCAAGCGTGGATGAGATTTCTGACGAGATAAAGGATGCAGTAGACCTCGTTATCGACTCCGGGCCATGTAGAATAGGGAAGCCGTCGAAGGTTATTGATTTGCGCTCCGGGAAGGTTCTCAGGGAGTAGTTAGGCACTACGTTTGGGGGGTAAGTTAGGCACTACGCCACAGCACAATAGAGTTAGGCACTGCGGTTCTAGAAAGTTAGGCACTACGCCCCCATAGAGTTAGGCACTACAAAACAGCACCAAGGGTTAGGCACTACATTATTCCAGAGACTTCTCAACCCACCCAAGGAATTCCTCGTTTCCCTCTTTTATTTCCATGACGAGGATTGCAGGAATCTCGTAGCTGTGAATTTCCTTTACCTTTTTCTTTAGGTGGGGGATTTTGTCCTCCATCGTTTTGCACAGCAGGGCGAACTCCTTTTCCTGTTTTATTTCCCCGCCCCATTCAAATACGGAATTTATTGGAAAGAAATTTACGCACGCTGCGAGCTTCTCTTTAACTAGAGCATCCGAAATCCTTTCCGCTTCCTCCCTGTTTCCACAGGTTATGTACGCAAGACAGAACATTTTATATTATTTTCAGCGAGAAGTCCTTCGCTTTTGCTGAGTGAGTTAACATTCCGAGCGAGATTACATCAACGCCGGTCTTTGCATAGTCCTTGATGTTTTCCTTTCTTATGCCGCCGGAGGCCTCAAGGACAGCGCCCGTCCTCAGGCCGCTTTTCTCCAGCAGTGCTATTGCTTTCTCTATCCTCTTCGGTGTGAAGTTGTCGAGCAGGATTATGTCTGCCCCTGCCTTTGCCGCTTCCAGTGCCCCCTCCGGAGCTGTGACCTCTATCTCTATCTGGATGCCGTTGGGCGTCTTCTCTTTTGCCTTCTTCACTGCCTGAGTTATACTGCTGAAGAGTTTGAGGTGGTTGTCCTTGATAAGAACCATGTCCCACAGGCCCATGCGGTGTGTTTCTCCCCCGGCAACCTTTACTGCTTTCTTCTCGAAATATCCGAAGAGGGGGGTTGTCTTTCTTGTCGCCGCAATCCTTATCTTCGGGCTGCTCTTCCTTGCCTCTTTTAGAATCTCCGATGTCAGGGTGGCTATTCCGCTCATTCTTGATAGAATATTGAGTGCCGTTCTTTCAACAACAAGGATGTCGTGGGAGTTTCCGGAAAGAGAAAGAGTTCTCTGGTTCTTCTTTACCGCCGTGCCATCTCGGGCAGAATTCGTAATTTTTATGTTAAATAAAGAAAATAATGAATCCAGTTCCTTGATTCCTGCCACCGTGCAGGGCTCCTTTGCTATAATCTCTGCCCTGACTTTCTTGTTGGGGGTGAGTGCCGTTGTTATGTCCTTTGCCCCCACATCCTCGCGGACCATCTCCCGAAGTCGTTTCTTCAGAGCAGCGTGGTTCATTTTCAGACCCCGAGGTCTTCTTTTGTGAATATTGCCTCAAGGCAGTGGCCTTCTTCGGCCAGCTTCTCTTTCGCCCCCTCCCCCCGGTCCACCAGAACAATGACTCTCGCTACCTTGCAGCCCATCCCCTCTACTGCCTTTATCGCCTTCAGTAGGGAGCCGCCGCTTGTTGCAACGTCGTCGAAGATTGCGACTATAGTGCCGGGTTTCAGCGGGCCCTCAATCCATTTACCCTTGCCGTGGGCCTTCGGCTCTTTCCGTATAATGAATGAGGGAAGCGGTTTTCCTTTCTGCTGGCTTACTGCTGCCAGAGAGCCACATATTGGGTCCGCTCCAAGCGTCGGGCCCCCAAAGGCATCAATCTCGTCGTCCTTTAGCATGTCGAAAAGAATCTCAGTAATCGCCAGCGAGCCTGCCGGGCTCAAAGTAACGAGCCGGCAGTCGATATAGTAGCTGCTCTCTTTTCCAGAAGAAAGTTTGACTGGTTGTTTGGAGAGGGCCTCTTTCTTAATCAGATTTAGAAGGTTTTCTCTCAAGGAGGTTATATTCATCCTGATTTGGCGGGGTTATTCTGCCGCCTCTAGGGTTGGAATCTTCTCCCTCTTCTTTGACTTCCGGGGGTCTTTTTTACATATTATTATGTCAGCGACCCGCTCTATATCGGGATATCCAATGCTCTCTTCCTGGAGAATCTTCCTCACGTCCTCGCTCGGTAGCCTTCTCGTCTTGAAGGACCGAAGCGTGAGACGCATAATCTCGCCCTTGTCCAGATTTAGAATAACATCCTCCACCTTACCCACGTACTCTGCCTGTTCCGTATATATGTCCATCCCATAGAATTGTGATAGTCTCCTGCTCATTTTATCCCTCCAATTAGTTGATTTTATCCAACCATTTAAATTTCGTGTATTTAATTATGTAAGGATGAATATAAAAATCGTCGGGACGGGGCACATTCTGGAGAGGAGTGTTGAGGGCGTTAGGGAGGCCGTCTTTGATGAGAGGCCGGATATCGTTGCTCTTGAGCTGTGTGAGAAGAGATTCCGTGTAATGGAATCGCAGGGTGCCGATTTTTACCAGGGCGGGGCACAGAAAAGCGCAGGTAGCACCCTCTCCGAGGCGGTGAGGGGGGGGTCGTTTCTTGTATTCCTGGGGGGAATTCTCGCTTTGATTCAGCAGAACCTTGGAAAGAGGTATGGGCTTCCGCCGGGCTCAGACATGTTCGCAGCCACTCAGTTCTCCAAGGAAACCGGTGCAGGGATAGCACTGATTGATAGGGACATCGAGGTTACCATCAGCCGGCTTGTCAATATTCCATTTAGGGAGATTCTAAGGATGTTGCGTCTCGGTAAGGAGGATGCCCTGGTTTTTGGTGACCTATTCGGGAATGATTTGAGCAGCATCCTTGAGGAGGAGAATATTGACAAGATTATGGGTGTTGTTAGAAAACGGCTGCCCTGCCTTTACAGCGCGCTGGTTGATGAAAGAGATAGATATATGGCCCTCTCACTCCATAATCTCCAGGCGAATAACCCAGAGAAGAATATCCTGGCTGTTGTTGGTGCAGGACATAAGAAGGGAATTCTCAGGTATGTCGAGGATATTGAAAAGGGGAAGTTTTTTGATGTTGGTGGTTTGACTCGTGCGCGGCCGGTGTCCAAACTACGTGTCCTGGCGCTCTCTTTTATCTTTTTCCTCTTGTATATTCTAATCAGGGTGCAATTATGGGTAAGAAGATGAGTGGAGGTAAGAAAAGGGGAGAGGGTAAGAAAATGAGAATTGGTCTCCTGGGGTGCGGGAACATCGGCAGAATTCTGGCCGATGCAATTGATAGGGAGGAGGTTGATTGCAGCCTGGTTGCTGTCTTTGACCAGGACATTGAACGGGCCAGAGAACTGGCCACCCAACTACGTAGGAAACCAGACGTCGCAGATTCCATTGAAGGCCTGCTTCAAGACACAGATTTGGTGGTGGAGGCCGCGTCGCAGGACGCAGTAAGGGACTATGGGGTTAAGGTCCTGGACTCTGGAAAGGACATCCTTATAATGAGTGTTGGTGCCCTCGCTGATGAGGCCCTCTTTAACGAATTAACGCAACTCATTAATAAAACCGGCCGCAGGATTTACGTTCCGTCCGGAGCGATTGCGGGTTTGGATGGAATAAAGGCGGCCAAGACCAAAGGAATCGACTCGGTTGAATTGACAACAAGGAAGCCCCCGGCAGAGTTAGGCACTACGACAGATAAAGAAACCATAGTCTATGAAGGCACTGCAAGAGAAGGAATCAAAAAATTCCCAAAAAACGTCAATGTTGCCGCCACCCTCTCTTTGGTAGGTATGGGATTTGATAAAACGAAACTAAGAATAATTGCAGATCCCGATGTAAATAGAAATGTGCATGAGATTCGTGTTGTTGGGATGTTTGGGGAATTTAATATTAAAATGGAGAACCTTCCATCTCCCAACAACCCAAAAACAAGCTATCTTGCTGCCATGTCCACCATTGCTACTCTAAAGGAGATTAATAGCGCCATTCAATTGGGGACTTAATCTTCCCCATTTATATAGTTCCCCATCTAAATCATAAACTATCATTTCATGAGGTATATAAAATGCAGATAAAAGACGTTCAGCCAAATAAGTCAGTTGATGTACTTGAAGTGGAGGTAGTTGAGGTTGAGGAACCCAGGGAGTTTACCAATTTTAGAGGCACCGGCCGAGTAGCAAACGCCAAGGCAAAGGATGAAACTGGCGAGATAAACCTAACCCTCTGGAACGAGCAGGCAGACCAGGTAAAGGCAAACGATAAGATAGTGATAGAGAACGGATGGGCTAAAGAATATCGTGGTGAGATGCAGGTAAGCACAGGAAAATTCGGTAAATTGATAGTGGCTGGTAGCGAGGAAGCCGTGGCTGATGATGAGGAAATAGTAGTTGAGGAATAATTGAGTTAGTGTATGTAGTGCCTAACCATTTAATACCTCCATACAACACTCCATCTATTATGTTTTTATATAATTTTCTCTTTCTGCGTAGTGCCTAACTCCTTCTACTCTTAGTTCTCATAATGTCCAACAATTTACTGATGCATTGTAGTGCCTAACCCTTACTCATAACAAAGACATAGTAGAATACCGGAAATGACCCCCCTCACCCATAACCCTCAAGCCGGGAGTCTTGGGTGGACTCAATATAACTATCGCGCTCCAACCCCTTCCAAACAGAGCCGTATTTGTCCTTTAACTGGTGTTCTATGGGCCGCGTTTCCTTGATACCCTTCTTAACGTGCTTTCCTTCTATAAATTCCGCGCCCTCAGACACGGCAATGTCTCCCGCAAGCCGTATCAGGCCCCCGAGCTCTCTAAGGCGAAGGGTGAGGGAATTTCTCGCACCGTCTATCTCTAGTGCCCGCTTTCTAGCAACCTTTATTGCCTCCTCAACGGCCCCCCTACTGGCGTGGGGGATTTTACCATCGAGTTCAATTTCCTGTGCAATAAACCTGATTAACGCCATTTGGTTCTCCTCACAATCAGGCATTGTTGTTTCCAATAAAATCTCATAACCCGAACCAACAATCCTGGAGCGCAGGGCCGGAAGCATCCCGGCAAGCTCCCGCGTGTTACATGCACCCACAAAAACAAAATCGCAGGGCACGTCCTCGACCTTTACTGAGGCCCCGGAGGAGTGCGGGTTTCTACCAATAATTGGAAACTTCTTTTCCTGCATCGCGGTCAGGATGAAGCTTTGTAGGTGTTCCATGGAGGGCAGCTCGTCTATGAAGAGAACGCCCTCATGGGCATCATGTATCGCACCCGGAATAACTCTCTGATATGCTGGAGCCCCAATCTCTGGGTGGCCCCCATACGGGTCGTGCCTTACATCTCCCAAAAGCTCGGTCTCTGAGGCGCCGGTGGCGCGAACGAACGGGATCCTGCCAAGTGGAACTAACACCTTCATTGCCTGGGGGGCCTTTTCTTGAGCCGGTTCCTCTAAACCACCCTTCTGCAGAACCACAATCCTCCCGTCATCTATCCTGCGGTAGACCACAACACGCTCCTCCCCAGAGGGCTCAGTAGTTACTGTCTTCACCTCCAGTTCGGGGCCCTCCCCCCCAATCCCAAAGACCTCAGTTATTATCTCCCCTAGGGGCGAGCTCTGCTGGTCCCATGCGAATTTCTTGTATTTGTTTGCCCCGCAGGAGGGACACGCCCGCTCCCGTGCGCCGCTTATTGCCCCACAAACAAAGCACCGGAAGCCAAGGCGCTCCGCAACAAAGGACGGAACAGACCGCGGGCTAACGACTCCGTCATCAACAGACGGCGGCGCCTCTTTCTCTTCGACCTCCTCCCGAGATACAACCTTAAGAACCGGCCTCTCCGGGTTCTCTGGGTTATGGAGAACGCGAATCTCCTTCCCCGGCTCTGGAAGTGAAAGGGCAATCGCCTGAGCAACCATAGACTTCCCGATTCCGGGGGGACCAACAAGAAGCAGATGTCTCCTCTGTTTTATGGCAACCTTGACCCGCTCTATAGCACCACCCTGCCCAATAATCCTGGCCATTGGGTCTCTTACAATTTCAATGTCTCTAGTGCTATCTATGCTCTCAAGGCGCATGTTTGAACCCACTATTAAGTTAGATTCAGACGGATAAAAATAGAAAAAAAGAAGAGGGATTATTTATCCCTCTCGGTAACAATCTGAACTCCCCGTGTGTTGGAGATTGAGGACTTGTTTATACCTACAACACACGTAACCTTGCTTGATGCAGCAGCATCTATGAGTCTTTGGGTAACAATACCATCAAAGACGACACAATATGGCTGCACCCCGCCAAGGGAGTCTATAAGGTCCTTAATCTCAATCTCCGTAATCTGGGTCAGGTTGTTGTCATATAACCTTGCGGTTAATTTTCCCTTTACGTCCTCCAAAAGAGACAGGAACCCGTTGTCTTTATCGTCTTTCGATTTTACTTGGGCCCTTTCGGGTGCTCTATTATTGCTCCCCCTTTCGGGTGCTCTATTATTGCTCCCCTTTACCTGGCTTAGGGGGGTCTTCCTTCTCAGAGCCATTATTATCTCTTTCTTACCCAGCTCTTCCACCTCTTTCCCCCTCGGCGCCCTAGCTACAAAATCAATCTCCGCAACCTGTGACAGCTCCTTCAATATCATTTCACCGCCACGGTCACCATCTAGAAAGGCAATGGTCGTTTTTTCCTTACTTAGGTCCACAACTGTCTTTGGAATGTTTGTTCCGCCAACAGCAACGGCATTCTTTATCCCTGCCTTTAACAGAGTTATCACGTCTGCTCTGCCCTCGACAAGAATGATGCTCTCAGCACCGCTTATCGCCGGCCCCGCAGGAAGCCCCCTATAATCACCAATTTCACTCAACTGAACCGCCTTCTTGACCTCTTCAGTCAGCGCACCGCTTTCAGGTATCTCCTCATCCATCAACTTTTTCAGGAGCTCCTTTGCTCTATCAATTACAGACTTCCTCTTTGCGGTTCGTGCGTCCTCAACGTCCTTTACTGTTATTTTCGCGTTACAGGGGCCCACTCTATCGACCCCCTCTATTGCAGCAGCGATAATTGACGTCTCGACCATATCCAGGCTGGAGGGCACAGTAACCTTCCCTGTCGACTTTCCTGCCTTTGTTGAAACATCAACCTCTATCCGACCTATCCTCCCGGTCTTCTGCAAGTCTCTCAGTTCAAGCTCTTCTCCGAGCAGGCCTTCGGACTGTCCGAAAATCGCTCCGACAACGTCTGGTTTCTCAACCACGCCGTCTATGATAATGTCCGCGTATATGTTGTATTTTACCGTATCTGCTGGCGCTTTTGCCATATCAATCACCTCAAAATTTAATTGTGTTTGGAATTATTCAGGCATCACAGCCAAGAAATAGTGCTAACCCTCGGTATCCTTCTCATTAAGGCAAACAACTATGAGCGTGAACGCGTTATATTCTTGACGAGTGAATCTGAAACAATTCTCATATTTCTTGGAATTCAATCAATAAATATGCTTAATTCACCAGAGAACCCAGAATTTCACTTACCTCCTCCATGTTCTTGCCCCTAACCAACAAACTCTTCTTTCTAGATTTCGCCCCCGAAACGAGTTCACAATTACCAAACCGATTGGAGAAGATAGCAACAACCCCCCGGGTTGCCTTTCCATTAACGGCGGGGGAAGAAACCCTTACTTTCAGTCGTTTTTCCCAGGAGTCATAGGAAAACCCGTCGCTCTTAGAACCGGGAACCACATGGATTTCTATAATGACTCCGTCTTTGCTCTCTCTCATGCACTCGAACATCTTAACTTGAATGTGGTCTAAGTCCTCTCCCCCTTAGGGAGGGAAATGACGTTGCTTTGCCAGGTGATTTATTTCGACGCAAAGCCGAATATACGGATCACCACATCAAAATATACGAAATAAACAAAATAAACACCGCGTCTGTATAACTTCCTCTGCCCCCAAATATCTAACGCAAAGGAGAAAATGCAAAGAAATCTAAGGTTTAGGCTCTATCCAAGCAAGGCCCAGGAGATGGGGATGCTGGAAGTCCTTGATAGTTGCAGGAAACTCTACAACTACTTCCTCAGAAAGTGGAAGGAATCAGATAAAGTTCCTCCAAAATATGATTTACAGGCCCAGATACCTTATCTTGTCCGGCAGTGGCCTGAGTTGGAAAACAGCCACTCTAAAACAAGGCAGTATGTTTTATGGCAACTATATTCCAACCTGCGGGGGCTCAGGGGATTGAAAGCAAAAGGAAGGAAGGTCGGCAGACTCAGGTTCAAGAAATACACTCGGATGAAATCCTTTGTCTACAATCAGACAGGTTTCGCAATCATCGACAACAGACTACGTTTGTCTAAGATAGGACCAATTCCGATAAAACTGCACAGGAAGATAAAGGGGAGTATAAAGCAAGTCCACATCAAGAGAGAGCAATCAGGGAGGTGGTTCGCAATCTTTTCTGTAGAAACCAAAGCAGAAAAATTAGGCACTACAGGGAAAGCAATCGGACTGGACCTGAACATAGAGAACTACCTGACCGACAGCAATGGGGAGTGGATAGAACACCCTCATAATCTTCTTAAACTGGAAGAGAAACTTGCCAGAGAGCAGAGAAACCTGGCAAAGAAAGAGAAGGGTTCAAAGAACAGACTGAAGCAGAGGATAAAGACGGCGAGAGTATATGAAAGAATAACTGATGGGCGAAGGGACTTCCTGCACAAGCTTTCACGCTACTACATAAATAACTACGACATTATAGGTGTAGAGGACCTGGCGGTAAAGGAGATGATGGAATCCTCTTATAATGCCCAGAATACAGCAGACTCTTCATGGTCAACCTTCATTCAGATGCTGTCCTACAAGGCGGAGGGAGCTGGTAGGACGCTTGCGAAGGTAGATCCAAAAAACACAACACAAAACTGCAGCAACCCAGAATGTGGAAAATATGTCTACAAGCCAATTTGGGTAAGAGAACATAGGTGTCCGCATTGCGGCTTGGTAATGGACAGAGACCCTAATGCTGCGATAAACATATTGAATAAGGCTCTCAAAGAGGTAGGGTCGGTGCGACCCGAACCAACGCCTGCGGAGATGAAACCTCTACTTCAGGACTTCGGTTCTGCTGCAAGTCTCGTCAATGAAACAGGAAGCTCCTTCCAAAAACCGTAGGTTTTTGGTGGGAGTAGTTCACAGCGTACTGTTCTCTATAATCCCATTAAGAACATCAGCAAACCTCTTGCACTCGGCCTTTGTCAGCTTTATTGCTCCGCCCTCCTCTATCCTGATGTCGTTGTTGTCCGCAACAATAACCAGGGATTCAGAGACCGGAGAACCAAAAATTTTCTGCAGTTCGTGGTTCCTGTTAATGTCCTCTATGACGTTCTTTATCACATCAAGCCTGATGCTGACCCTTCCCTCCTCAGAGTTACTCGTCATTTTTAATCTTTTGGTTTTTCTAAAAGAAAAACCGAACGGACCCGACGGGATTCGAACCCGTGGTCTCCGGATTAGAAGTCCGGTGCCCTATCCAGGCTAGGCTACGGGCCCAACTAATGATTGAATAATCACATTAGATTCAACCTAATTATGTTCGAAGCCAGGACATAAAAAACGCTCAGGCTCAGGGGGATTAAAAGGTTATCGTCTATAAAGGAGAGGAACTCCATCACTGCTCCCAGAAAGGCAAACATAAGGGCCAGTTCCGGGCTTACAAACACCGCGGCAGCAAGGAAGCCGAAGACGAAAAAGGACAGGAAGCCCTCGACGCTCTTATGGCCGTATCTTCTCTTACCCAGGAATTTCCCGACTATTGTTGACATGGAATCCCCTGCAGACAGAACAGCAATCACTGCACAGGCGGGATTCAGCGGCAGGAACAGAATCGGGGGAATTATCCCCACCCCGTACCAGAACGCGCCCCTGAACGGGAAATTCATTATGTCGTCCTCCCTCTCGAAGTGCAGGAAGAGGTGATTGAACAGCCATATGTCCGTTATCAGCCTTGGTAGGGTAAAGATGAACAACAGCATAACGATTAATGGCAGGAGCACCCACCTACCCATAAACGGATCTAAAAAGTAGACTGAGAGAGAAATCAATATGCCCATAAATAGATGGACAAGCTGCCTCTTCAGCTCCAGCAAAAAATCCGGGTGCTCCTTCGTTGTCATTTTATTTATTCTTTTCCCAGACATTGGCGCTTCCTGGTTTTAACAGCTCATAGAAGAGCGGGACCACATGAAGCGACAATACGAATAAAGAATATGGAAAGAGGAAAAAAATAACAAAGAGGAAGCGAACCGACGGTTTTCCTATCTTTGTTATCACAAGGGCATCATATAGGATGTAGAGGCAGAACATCACAAGTGTCAGAACAAAGACCAGGGACATCTCATACTCTCCGATGAAGGTCTTGTAGGTGAAATCAACCATCCCATAAAACGAGAACCACCTGAAGAAGTACGCCGCTGCCTCCAGGGAGAGGGAATTATCAGATGCGACAAAATACTTCAGATAACCGCTTAATATCTGGTAAAAAACGACAGGCAGATAGGTCAGGCCGTGAATGAACCAGTACATCTGTGTTGGAATCCCATAGAAGCCAATAGCACCGTACTTCTTGTTGAATGGCACATCAAAGTGCTTCCTTATCACTTGAATAGTGCCTCGTCCCCAGCGAATTCTCTGTTTCATCAGGCCGGAAAACGTCTCAGGAACCTTCGTATAGATTGTCGCCCACGACATAACCAAAACATGGCCCTCTTTCCTCAGCCTCAAACCAATCTCAAAGTCCTCGGAGAGAGTGTCGCTTGAAAAACCGCCCGTCTCCAAAAGGGCACCTTTCCTGAATGCTGCAAACCCTGGAAAAATGTATGTGCTATCCAGTCTGTTGCAGGTGTATCTCCATCCAGATGTTACAATATATTCCAGGTCCTGAAACCAGGTCAACGGATTATTTGTCTGAATTGCCCGGATTATTCCAGAAACGCCCCCCACTCTCTTGTCGGAGAAGGGCTTCACAATCTTGACCAACGCCTCGGAATCCAGCATCGAGTCGGCATCAAGCACAACAACAATTTCATTGGTTGCATTTTCAACTCCCCTGTTTATCGCCTTTGCCTTCCCCACGTGATTGGTCTCATACAGGCGAATTCTCTCGTCTTTTTCTGCCAGACCTCTGACTATTTCTGCGGTCCTATCACTTGAGCCGTCATTTACCACGATAATCTCTCTCTTCCCGGAATACTCTGCTTCAAGAACGCTATTTATTGTGGATTCTATTATCCCCTCCTCATTGTGGGCGGGCATGATTATGGAGATGTCCGGCGAAATCTCGTCATATTTCTTTCTTTCAGGATAGAGGAGAAGAAAAATCCAGGAACCGTGAAGAACAATCAGTACCGAAAATATTACTATAAGGATTAGGTCAATCATTTACATCTCCCCCAGTCGTTCTTGGGGGATGATATCGAAATTACCCTCCTTGTTTACCGCGGACCAGACCATCTCCTTGCCAGAAACGGCCTTGAAAAAGCCAACACAGATATTAAAGGAAACCAAAAAACCGACGGTTAAAACAGAGACAAGGGAAGGAAGCAGAATATTGAGTTTATTCTTCTTATAGAGTGCGGCAATTCCTCCCAAAAGGAAACCGGAGGTAATTAAAAACACGCTCATTGTCTGGTTTACGAACTTTGGTATATCTATTGGGGCGGCCGGTTGTGAAAAAAACGAGGCCATTCCCGCAAGCAGGAACAGCAAAAGAAACAGATTCGATAGATAACCTATGGAGGTGGTATAGGCTATCATCGTTTTTTGCAAGACGGAAAACTGACCAAAGAGGATTGAGCGGGCATGAACCAAAAACGCCTTTGTGTTCCCGTAGGCCCATCTCCTCTGCTGGCTCATAAGCCCCCCCCACGTGTAGGGCACCTCCCCCCTGACCTTGACCTCATCCAGATAGACTATCCTGTAGCCCTTTTTGAATAACCTGAGTGAGAATTCCGTATCCTCTGTAAGGCTGCCCTCGTGCCAGCCACCCATCTCCAGCAACAGGTCCTTTCTTATGGCCTCCCCTGAACCAAAAAGGAAAGGTACACCGAGCATTTTGTTTATGGGGACTATGAGGGAATAATAAAACATCAAAAGCGTCGTTGAGAGCTTTGAGATATAATTCTTCCCTGAATTCAGGAAGTCCCACTCCGCCTGGACACACCCAACCTTATCATCTTTGATAAAGGGCATCACAACCCGCTTCAGAAAATCCCTCTGGGCCGTGAAGTCGGAATCGAATATTACAACAATGTCCCCCTCTGAGAATTTCAACATGTGATTTAGATTGCCTGCCTTGAATCCTCTGTTGTGCCCCCGTCTTGTCACTCTCACCATCCCTTTGTTCTCCTCTGCAAACTCATTAATGGCCTCTGACACATCGGGATTGGTGCTATCATCGCCAATTATTATCTCAAACCCCCCTTTCGGATAGTCAAAATTCAAGCAGCTTCTTGCGCACCTTATGGCAACGGGCTCATTAAACGTGGGAATCTGAACGGTTACTCTGGGCCAATCTATCTCTGCCATGTCGGCCTCATCCTTCTCCTCTTTAACCAGGATGGTTCTCAGCGCCACGATATAATAGATGAACGAAAAGAAAGCCACCGGGATTAAAAAGGCATTATACAACATCAAACTCGTAGAGTGGACAAAATCCATATTATACTCTGCTTTTTATTAATATTTCGTAAATACGTTAAAATATGCAAAACAAGAAAGTATACCTGGCAGCAGCAGTTCTATCCATGTTCTTTTATCTGATTGGCGTGATGTCCGGGCTTTTCATAGAGGGAAATCTGATTGAATATACTGACGGAAAACTTAGTATACTCCAGAGCAGGATAGACCGCCTTCCATCCGAGGAGGAGTATGCATCGCTGCAGAGAAGGACCGAAAACCTTCAGCTGGAGTATGCATACCTCAGCATTATAGGCCAGAATCTCTCTTGCGGCTCCTTATCAGCGTTAGTCGATGACACGACAAAGAAGGTAAGGGGGCTGGGAGTGGACCTCGAAAATGCTCAAGGGAAGGAATTCGACTCGCTCAGGAGAGACTATGCTCTTTTATCCACAAAAGCATGGATTCTCAACAACTACGTGAAGGAAAGATGCAACCGGGAGGTTGCGGTAATCCTCTATTTCTATTCCGTTCCGTGCCAGGAATGCGTTGAGCAGGGCCACATACTTGACAACCTATATGATGGAGAATTCAAGGACAGAATCATAGTGTTTGTTCTCAATTCCGACCTTGACGAACCCATAGTGAATCTGCTGAAGAGGAGCCACAATGTGACTGAAACCCCTGCGGTAGTCATAGGCGACCGGACTTACAAGGGCTTAATCCCAGAAGATAACCTCACGAGGATAATCTCGGAGGAGATTCAATAGAATGGTTTTTGAAAAGCTATCGGAGGGCCTGCAGAGCTCCATCACGAACCTGAGGAAAGCGGTAGTGGTTGACAAGAAGACGGTAAAGAATTACACAAAGGAGATTCAGAAGACCCTCCTCTCGGCTGACGTTCAGATAGAGCAGGTTTTTGAGCTGTCCAAGAGGATTGAGGATAGGGGTCTTCTCGAGAAGCCCCCGGGGATGCTCTCCAGAAAGGAGAACCTTATACGGATAACCTACGAAGAGCTGGTGAATTTACTTGGGAAGGGAGAACCGGTCGAGATACAGGATGGACAGAAGCTCCTCCTCGTCGGAACCCAGGGAAGCGGCAAGACAACCACCGTGGCAAAGCTTGGCCGATACTTCAAGAAAAAGGGCATGCACCCAAAACTTATCTGCGCGGATACATTCAGGCCTGCGGCCTATGAGCAGCTGAAGCAGCTCTCCGAAGAGATTAAGCTGCCATTCTACGGAAACCCAGGGGAGAAAAACGCGCTCAACATAATAAAAGAAGGAATCAAGGAATTCAAGAACGAGGGCCTGATTCTGATAGACTCCGAGGGCCGGCATAAACTGGACAAGGAGCTGATGAAGGACATAAACAAAATCTACAAGGAGATAAAGCCCGAGAGAGTTCTTCTAATCCTCGACGGAACCACTGGCCAGCAGGCAGGAAAGGAAGCCGAAGCATTCAAGAACTCATCCCAGGTGGATGGGATAATTCTCACGAAGCTCGACGGCACGGCAAAGGGCGGTGGCGCGATTTCTGCATGTTCCGCAACCGGCTCCGGGGTGAATTTCATAGGGACGGGAGAGCACATCAACGACTTCGAGGAATTCAACCCCGAGGGGTTTGTATCAAGGCTTATCGGTTTCGGCGACCTGGAGGGACTGCTCGAGAAGGCAAAGGAGGTAGACTTTGACGAAAAGGCCGCTGAAAGAATGATGAGTGGCAAATTCAACATGAACGACATCTACTCTCAAATTCAGCAGATGAAGAAGATGGGTCCCATGAAACAGGTTGCGGGAATGCTGCCATTCGGTGCAAAGATTCCCAAGGACATGCTGGATATGCAAGAAGAAAAGCTTGAGAAGTTCATCTACATAATGGATTCGATGACTCCCGACGAGAGAGAAGACCCCACCCTAATCAAAAGAGAGCGCATCGGCAGAATCTCCTCGGGCTCAGGAACCAAGCCAGAGGATGTGAGAGAGCTAATCAACTATCACAAGAAGATGAAGAAGATGATGCGCATGTTCGGCGACGAGAGAAAGCTAAAGCGGCTGATGAAGCGGCTTGGCGGGGTCGGGATGTGAGAACTCAATTCTATCGCCAACATCTGTAGTGCCTAACTTTCCTATTCCCAGCTCTACAACAAACTTAGCCGGCTTCTTTGGCTTGAAGATTTTAAGGGAGTTGGGTTTAATTCCTTTTTTAATTTCTATAACAACCATATCTGAATCCACCCAAATCACATCTATCGGAAACCTCATAAACAGCATGTGAATCGTCGAGGACTTTATGTCCTCTCTAGGGGAAACAAGAACCAAGTCCTTCGGCCCTGAAAGCATCAGACCCCTGAACCTGGAGAAGAAAGAATCAGCTACATCACAGGATTCGCTTATGACAAAACCCCTGCTCTTGTTGAGAACCTGAATCACCATTTAAACATAGCCAGGAGCCGGTCCATGAGGCCGCCATTGTTCTTTGACACGTACTTCTTGCCCAAGATATGGCTTGATACTCTCCTTACCTCTTGGCTTACTCTGTGATTTGGATGACTCAGGACAACTGGGTTTTTGGCCTCGATGGATTTCCTAACCACGGGGTCGTCTGGAATTGCCCCGATAACGGGAAGCTCAAAGAATGATGACACGTTATCCTTATTCAGATCGTCCTTCCTGTTCACTCTGTTAAGAACGATACCTATAACGTCCTTACCGTACTTCTCTGCTATGGTCTTCGTTCTTAACGCATCTGAAATCGTAGGAAGCTCCGGGTGAGTCACAATAAGTACCTCATCGGACATGTCTATCGCATTTAACGTCTCCCTGTCCAGACCGGTTGCGGCATCAATCAGAACGAAATCCTTATCGCCAAGAAATTCATCAATCGAGCTCCTCAGGTTTTTTGGTTCGGTATCTATATGTTCAATGGAGAGAGAAGCCGGGATTATATCAACGCCCGATGGATGCTTGTACATGGCATCCGTTATCAGAGCCCCACCATTCATGACGTCGTGAATGGAAACAGGATAACTAAGCAGACCAAAATGAAGCCCCAGATTAGCGCCGGTAAGGTTTGCATCAACAATGGCGACATTCTTACCCTCTTGAGCCAATGATACACCGAGATTAGAAACGAGAGTCGTCTTTCCTACACCACCCTTCCCCGAAAGAACACCTATTACCCTGACCATAGTAATTATAGTAGCTTCAATATATAAATATCTCCCAAGCAAAAATGATTTGCGCCCCAATAATCGAAAAAGAATTGAATTCAATGATAGAAACTGCAAATTCGACAAAGGCAGATTCGGTAGAGTTGAGACTTGATTATCTGACGGAATTTTCCGGTATTGATGAACTAACTAAAATCCAAAAGCCGGCAATTGCAACATGCATGCCCAAATTCGAGGGCGGCAATTTTGCAGGCCCAGAGGAGGAGAGAATCGACATCCTGAGAAAGGCACTCGAGTTCTCAAGCCATGTAACAATAGAACTAAAAACAGAAACCAATCTCAGAGACCCCCTCATCAGAGAGGCCAGGGGTAAGGGAGTCAAGGTCATCATCTCCCACCACGACTTCAACTCAACCCCCGGCAAAGAGGAAATCCTCTCCGTTCTGAAGCAGGAAGAAGAGGCCGGGGCAGACATAGCAAAGGTGGCATTCATGCCAAAAAACCATGCAGACGTCCTCAACATCCTTGCGGCAGTAACTGAGAACCCCACCAAGATTCCTGTAATCGCCATAGCAATGGGCGAGCTCGGAAAGGCTTCAAGAATCCTCGGCCCTGCCCTAGGGTCATACCTCACCTATGCCTCAACAGGCAAGGGCAGAGAATCAGCCCCCGGGCAATTAACAGTGGAGGAGCTAAAGAGGGTACTCAACATAATCGGATAGAATGGAAATCCTGAATCACGACAAGGGAAGGGAGAAGCGCTGCGGCATCCCCGAGGTGGTCTTCGGCCTCGGAAAGACCGCAGAGGATATGGTAAAAATCACGGACGAATTCCTCAGCACCTCAGGCAGAATTATCATCACCAAGGTTGATGAGAAGAAGACAAAGAAGATTCTAAAAAAATTAAAAATAAAGAATCTCACCATCATCCACAACCGGAAGGGCAGCGTTCTTGTAATCAAGAAAAAGAAGCTCAGGACAAAACCCATTGGAACCATAGGAATCGTCACTGCAGGAACCTCTGACATTCCTGTAGCCGAGGAGGCAAAGGCGGTTGCTGAGGAGCTGGGCGGTAAGGTAATTACTTCATACGACGTCGGCATCGCAGGAATCCACCGCCTCTTCCCTGCTCTGGATAAGATGAAGGACGCAAGAGCCCTGATAGTAATCGCAGGGATGGAGGGTGCCCTCCCATCCATAGTTTCCGGCCTGGTTTCTGCCCCGGTGATAGGCGTTCCAACATCAGTCGGCTACGGGACTGGAGTAAGGGGCAAAGCAGCCCTGAACGCAATGCTGAATTCATGCTCCCCCGTTGCTGTAGTAAACATAGACAACGGCTATGGCGCAGCAGTCCTTGCCTGCAAGATTCTAAAATGCTCCATCTAGACTGCTCCCACGGCGTGAGCGGAGACATGCTGGTCGGCGCCCTTATAGATCTGGGTGCCGATTTCAAACCCATGAAGGAAACCCTCTCAGGCATAGCCAAGCTCTCTCTCAGGCAAGTAACAAAGGCCGGAATTCAGGCCAAGAAGTTCGATGTAAAATTTGTTTCTGATTCCAGAAGCTACACAGAGCTGCTGAAGGAGATAGACGACCTAGACATTTCCAACCAGGCAAAAACCCTCTCCAAAAAAATCCTCCACAGCCTTGCAATGGCCGAATCAAGGGTTCACAAGACCCCCCTTGAACAGGTTCACCTTCATGAAGCAAGGGACAGCATAGTCGATGCGGTTGCTTTCTCCATGGCTCTGGAGGGCTTAGGACTTCTGGAATCGCAGATATCCTACTCTATGATATCAATAGGGACCATCGCTCCCGCAACCCATGATATAATAAAAAACAACTCATTCCCTACAAAATTTCTAATCGATAAGGAGATTGCAACCCCAACAGGAATGGCGATTCTTGCAGCAGTGGCCAACGAATTCAGCAACATCTCGCCCGGGGGAAGAAGCGGCCACGGTGCCGGAACCATGGACCTCCCCCACCCGAACGTGCTGAAGGCAACACTTCTTTAACTTTTTAATAAAAAATCAAATATCTTATCTCTTGATTAAAATGAGAAACATCGTTCTTGAATTCCCTGACGAGGTCCCACTGGAGAAACAATCTGTGGAGCTCGTTGAAAGAAAGGGTATAGGGCACCCGGATTCCATCTGCGACGGAATTGCAGAGTCAATCTCAAGGGCCCTTTCGAAGGAGTATATGCAAAGGCACAACGAGATTCTTCACCACAATACCGACCAGGTGGAGCTTGTTGGCGGCGGCGCAAAGCCCGAGTTCGGCGCCGGAGAAATAACACGGCCCATATACATACTATTAAGCGGGCGGGCAACCACCATTGTTGAGAATGAAGAGATTCCAGTCGGAACAATAGCAATAGAAGCAGCCAAAAAATACATCAGTGAGCATTTCCCAAACATTGACATTAACTCTCATGTCGAGATTGAGGAGAAGCTGGGTCACGGCTCTTCGGACCTCAGGCACGTCTTTGCGCAGAAGGGGGTTCCAAATTCCAACGACACCTCCTTTGGAGTGAGCTTTGCTCCACTGTCTCTCACGGAGAAACTAGTTCTTGAGTCAGAGAAATACATCACTGGAAAGATGGGAATGAAAGAGGTTGGGCAGGACATCAAGGTGATGGGCGTCAGGAACAACGACAAGATTACCCTCACTATTGCTGCTGCAATGGTTTCAAAATATCTGGATGATCTCGACCACTACAAGTCAGCAATCGGAGACATGAACACAAAGCTCAAGGACTTCATCGCAGGAATTACAGACAAGGACGTGGAAATTCATATAAACACAGGAGATGATTATGAGAAGGGTTCGCTCTTTTTAACTGTTACCGGAACCTCTGCAGAGCACGGTGACGACGGTTCCGTGGGCAGGGGCAACAGGGCCAACGGCCTCATCACTCCATACAGGCCCATGTCCATGGAGGCAACGGCAGGAAAGAACCCGGTAAACCACGTGGGCAAGCTCTACAATATCCTCTCCAACAAAATCGCAGAGGAGATAGCGGGGGAAGGAGCCGAGCAGGTATATGTCAGACTAATGAGCCAGATTGGAAAGCCCATTGACCAGCCACTCATGGCATCGGTCCAGATTATAGGGGACAAGGGCATAGAGAACAAGGCGAGAGAAATTACCGACAGGTGGCTGGAGAAGGTCACCGACGTCACGCAGATGTGCCTGGATGGGGTTGTGTGTACCTTTTGAGATCAGTCCCTCAGTTTAAACTTATACCCATACCTTATTATTCCTGAGCTCCCATCGGCAATAACCTTCCTGAACACGGTCTCGACCTTCTTACCAATCTCGATCTCTTCAGGCTTACAGTCGACAATCTGTGCTGTAATGAACGGCCCCTCTTTCATCTTCACTATGGCCAGGACGTAGGGTGCCTGATACTCAAAGCCCTGTGGCGGGGCGCAGACAGTCGTGTAGCTGTAAATCTCCCCTTTACCTGAGAACTTGAACTCCTCGATACTTCCGGTTCTCCTGCACTTGGGGCATATCTTCCTCTGCGGGAAGAACTTACTCTTGCAATTCTTGCAGTGGGTTCCAATCAGGTTGTACCTCTGTGGCATCAGCCTCCAGTGCGTCGCCAAACCCTTTGTCATTTTTCCATGCTCAATATATGAATAACACAGGTGGCCCCCGAGCCACCAACATTGTGAATCAAACCCGTTTCAGCACCCTTGACCTGCCTGTCCCCGGCCTTACCTCTTATCTGCAGCACCGCCTCGATTGCCTGGGCGATTCCTGTGGCTCCGACAGGGTGACCCTTTCCTTTCAGCCCGCCCGAGGGGTTGATGGGAATTCTGCCCTTAAGCGCCGTCTCCCCCTGTTGCGTCAGCTTCCCACCCTCTCCAAAATCACAGAAATCCAATGCCTCTATTGCTAGAATCTCGGCAATGGAAAAGGCGTCATGGACCTCTGCAAAATCAACGTCTTCTGGTTTGATTTCTGCATCTTTGTAGGCCTTCCTTGCAGCAAGAACCGTGGCTTCAGTTTTCGATAGAGACTTCCTGTCATGTAGCGCTATGGTGTCGGTAGCCAGGGCCGATGCTTTAATCCATACCGGGTCATCAACCAGCTCCTTGGCCTTCTCTTCAGATGCAAGAATTACCGTCGCTGCGCCGTCAGTAATTCCAGAACAATGAAGAATTCTCAAGGGGTCGGCAACCATGCTTGAATTCATGACCTGCTCTAGAGTGACCTTGAAGCCGTAGTGAGCATTCTCGTTAAGCGAGGCATTATCGTGGCTCTTAACAGCCACCTGGGAAATCTGCTCAATAGTGGTGCCATACTCAACCATATGCCTCCTTGCCATCAATGCATACAAACTCGGGAAGGTCGCTCCCTTAAAGGCCTCCCACTCCTGGTCGCCTGCTCCCATAAGAGCGACAGCAGCAGAGCCTGTAGGGACATCGGTCATCTTCTCAACCCCGCCAGCGACAACGATATCCATCTCGCCGGATTTAACCGCTAGATAGGCCTCTCTCAATGCAACGCCCCCAGAGGCACATGCGGCCTCTACTCTGGTGGCGGGAATTCCAGCAAGCCCCGAATAGTCAGCAACCAAAGCCGAAACATGTTCCTGTTCGGCAAAAAGGCCCGGTGACATGGAGCCCACATACATACCCCCAATCTGATTTCCTTCAATCCCTGCATCCTTGATTGCATCGACCCCCGCATCGACAATCAAGTCTCTGTATCTCCTATCCCAGAGCTCGCCGAACTTTGTCATACCGACGCCTATAATCCCGACCTTTGAACTCATTTCTCCAGAACAACCCCCTTAATCTTACCCTTCAGCTTTGCATATATCGCATAATCAACGTACTCCTTCCTGTCTATGAAACACTGGAGCGGCGTTGGGTTCCTCCTCCTTTCATTCTCCTTTGTTACCTCAATTATGAATGAATCTGAGCCCGCACCAGAGCCATAGGACGTGGCAAGAATCAAATCGCCCCCCTTCGCCTCGTCGAGAATTCTCGCAAGGCCCAGCGGAGTGGATCCGGAATAGGTATTACCGATCCAGGGCGTCAACAACCCCAGCTTTATCTGTTCCTGGTCGAAGCCAAGTAGTTTTGCAGCCTTTACCGGGAATCTTCCATTGGGCTGATGAAACACAGCATACTGGAAGTCTTTTGGTTTCAGTTCATTCCTTTCCATTATTTTATTCGAGCAATTAATTACGTGCTTGAAGTAGGCTGGCTCTCCGGTAAACCTTGCCCCGTGCCTCGGGAATTCTTGGCCCTCCCTCCTCCAGAAGTCCGGCGTGTCTGTGGTAAAGGAATAGGTGTCTTTGATTTGCGCAATCAGATTTCTCTCTCCTATAATGAAAGCAGCACCCCCTGCTGAGGCCGTATACTCTAATACGTCTCCGGGCATTCCCTGTGACGTATCAGAGCCGATTGCTAATCCATATTTAATCCTTCCTGCCTCGACCAGACCCATGCAGCATTGAATTGCTGCAGTCCCTGCCTTACATGCGAATTCAAGGTCTGCAGCAGTCAATTCGGGGGTTGCCTCTATGGCGGCCCCCACAATAGTCGCAGTTGGCTTTACTGCATAGGGATGTGACTCAGAGCCTACATAGATTGCCCCTATATCTGCCGGCTTAATTCCAGAATGCCTCAGCGCACTTCTGGCTGCTTCAACAGCAATAGTTGCAGCATCCTCATCCAGGTTAGGGACCGTCTTCTCATAAATTCCAAGACCCTTCTTCATAGCTTCCGGGTCTTTGCCCCATACTCTTGCAATCTCCTCTGCCTTTATCCTGTACTTCGGGAGATATGTGCCATAGCCAACAATTCCAACAGCCATTTTATGCGAGCTTTCTCAGTTTATTAGTCAATTCCTCCTCTGAGTCAATATTCGAAACGACAAGTGGTATGTCCTCATTCTTTGCTATTCCCGCCGCTAGCTTGTCCACGTTTCCGGCCTTCAGGCCGTGGAGTATTACCAACGAGGGCTTAGGCGAGGTTACCTTTATCGCTATCATAGGTGACCTTCCCGTATGAACCTTTGTGAATACTAACGCTCTTTCCGTGTTTGCTCCATAGAGGTCCATGAAATCCGTCTCGGAGAGCTCAAGTATTGCCTTTATCGAATCAATAACGGTATACCCCCATATTGCACTTCCCTTCATATTTCCCCTTACAATGACTCTGCCATCTACCGCCTTTATAAACTTTTTTATTGGGAGCGGAGTCAAGAATTCCCGCAGGTCGAGAATTGCCTCCGATTTCTTGGTTGGGGAGAGCATCTTAGTTAACCCCCCTCTGCCCTTAATGTCCTCCTGAATCAAAGCGTTTATGAACCTCCTTACGAATCCAATACCGGGGGATTTCCTCCTCCCGGACTCGTAGTCCGAGATTACCGAGGCTGAGATCCCAAGCTTTTGCGCAAGGCTATTTTGCTTGATACCGAAGATCTCGCGCCACTTCCTCATCGACTTCCCTGGCGCATCTGCCAGCACAATCTCGCCGGCTATTTTTCTTGTAATTTCGCTTTTGGAGTCCAATTCATAGCATTAATTATCCGCAGATGTATAAATACCTACTTGGATAAAAATCGACAATTGTCTACAAGGATGAAAACCCCAGGGAACTCTGAATTGCCTTTTTACCAAGTGACCCTATTATCTTAATCCTCCTGAAATTTCAGCAAGATGGAAAAAGCCAGCGAGAAACTCGGAGAGTTTCTGAACAAGAAGTCCAATGACATAAACAAGGTTGCTGAGATTTACCCTGAAGTAAAAAGCCTCCTCATCAATTACGAAGAGCTTGAGAAATTCGACCACGGGCTTGCTGAGGGGCTCATCGCGAAACCCGACGATACACTAGAAATCCTCCAGACTTTTCTGAAGGAAAAAATCTCGGTTGCGCCAGAACTAATGGACGACCTCAGGATAAACGTCCGTTTCTATAACATCCCCAAGGAGAAGGGCTATACTATTCTCGTTAGAGAACTCAGGTCCAAAAATGTAGGGGCTATGATGGCCCTCGATGGCCTCGTGAACAAGATTACCGATATCTTCCCGAAGATTGAAATCGGCAGATTCTACTGCAACAAATGCAATGAATCGCACGATGAGCCGCAGGTGACAAGATTTCTGCAGCAGCCCCCGTTCTGCAATAACTGTAAAAGACGGGAATTTCGTTTTGTACCTGAGGAGTCAAAACTTACAGACATTCAGAAGCTGGAGATTCAGGAGCCCCTGGAGATGCTCAAGGGAGGGGCGGAAGCGAGAAGGATAGAGGTGTGGGTGGAGGATGATTTGACCGATGCGGTCTGTGCAGGAGACCGGGTTGTAGTTACCGGCATCATGAGACTCCTCCCCCCGAAGAAAGGCGGTTCGGTCTACCTCAAATATATTGAAGGCAACAACATCGAGGGAATAGCCAGGGAGTTCGAGGACATTGAAATTAGCAAGAAAGAAGAGAGGGAGATTAAGAAGCTTGCCAAGGACCCCAAGATTCATGACCATGTAATAGCATCAATCGCCCCCGGAATCTGGGGCTACAACGAGGTCAAGGAAGCCATCGCATTACAGCTCTTTGGCGGAAGGGGAAGGAAGAGGCTTCCAGATGGAACCGCACTAAGACCCGATATACATCTGCTCCTTGTGGGAGACCCCGGAGTTGCAAAGTCGAGACTTCTCCAGTATGTTAACCAGGTAGCACCAAAGAGCATCTATGTTACCGGCAAAGGCACAACCGGGGCGGGTCTCACAGCCACGGCAGAGAAGGACGACTTCGGTGAGGGTGGATGGACCCTGAAGGCAGGGGCCCTTGTGTTGGCCGGGGGCGGCGTGGTTTGCATCGACGAGTTCGACAAGATGGACAAGGAAGACAGAAGTGCTATGCACGAGGCAATGGAGCAGCAGACAATCTCAGTGGCGAAGGCAGGGATGGTTACACGATTCATTGCAAATACTGCGGTCCTTGCAGCATCGAATCCAAAATTCAGCAGGTTTGACAGCTACAAGCCGCTGGGCGAGCAGTTCGATATCCCCCCAACCCTACTAAGCAGATTTGACCTCATTTTCCCAATCCGCGACATAGTCGACAAGGAGAAGGACGCAGAGATAGCAGACCACATGCTCAAGATGCACAAGACGCCGGAGGAAGCCGCAGAAATACAGCCGGCGATCAACACGGAACTGTTCATGAAGTACATAGCATATTCACGCAAGAACATACGTCCCGTCATGACAGATGATGCGGCGGAGAAGATAAAGGCGTACTATGTGGATTTGAGGGGCGGGAGCCAGGAAACAGTAAGGGCAACCCCAAGGCAACTGGAAGCACTGGTAAGGCTGGCAGAGGCATCAGCAAAGATAAGGTTGAGTGATACGGTAACGGTCAGCGACGCGGACAGGGCAATAAGGCTCACAAACTTTGTGTTGAGGGAAGTTGCCTATGATGCCGCAACAGGAGAGATAGACATCGACAGAATCGGCGCGGAATATCCAAAATCAGACAGGGACAAGATAAAGCTGATGGAGGACATCATAAGGGGGCTTCTTGCCGAAAGCGGCGACGGCTCTGCTCATATGGATGACGTTCTGAGAGAGGCAGAAGGCAAGGAGATAGACAAGTTCAAGGCAGAGAAGATAATAAATGAGCTGAAAAATAAGGGAATAATATATGAGCCAAGGCACGGCAGGTTCATGTTCACAGAACATAGATGAGAATGAAATACGAGCCTCTGATACTGATAATCCTTCTTTATGTTTCCATTCAGCTGATGGGCCTGCAGATAGGCCACGAGCTGATAGAGAAGATAGAGTCTGGGGAGATTCTCCCTGTGGTAGAGGAACCAGAAAACCCCCTCACCTCATTGACCATCTTCGTCTACATCCTCATCGGGACAGGAATACTTCTCCTGCTGCTGAAATTCGGGCTCTATTTTATCATAAGAATCATGTCGTTCTTTTTTCTGCTAATCGGTCTTTCCTTCACGCTCTGGTTTCTATTCGGCGTTATTGGCCTGCTTCTGGCGGCAGCTCTCTTTATCCTCTCAATCTGGAAGAGCAAGAACCCGGCAGTCATGAACATAGTCCTTATCTTCACGATTCCGGGCATCGGGGCGCTCTTTGGGTCCTCAATCGCATTCATTCCTGCTCTCATACTCATCCTAATCCTCTCAGCCTACGACCTCGTTGCTGTATTCGGCACGAAGCACATGATAACCCTGGCTGAGGGAGCAAAGGATAAAATACCGCTGATGTTCGCAATCCCTTTCGGCGACAGGTTCCTCGGTCTTGGAACAGGAGACCTGGCAGTTCCACTCATCTTCTCGGTCTCTGTGCTGAGAGATTACTCCTTCACGAACGCCATTATTACAGCAGCCGGGGGATTAATCGGCATAGCTCTTCTCTTCGTCTACATCCTGAACAAGAAGGAGTGCGCTCTTCCAGCATTGCCCCCAATCTGCGCGGGGCTGATTGTGGGGTTTGGGGTTAGCTTGATGGTTTTGTAGTGTCTAACTTTGTTTCAATATCTCCTCCTTAATCTCATCTATCTTCGCTTCCATCTGCCTCTTGAGATTGCTTGAGAAGTATGTTATGGTGAGACATCCCTTATGCTCTTTGTAGGCATCATCTATCTTTTTACCTCGAACTATTGGTTTCGTAAAGTTATTTATTGGTATTTTTGCTACCTTTGACCAGTACCCTTGACATTCTTCAACCTGCGACGAGTTCATGACCTTAATCCTTACTCTCAATCTGCTGATATCTGCACCAATCTCGCGCAAGAAACGCATGTAGACTTTAATCATGTCTGGAGAGGAATTAACAAACTGAACACTGTGTCCTCCCTTTGTTCCTTCGGCCCACCACAACATAAGGCCTATTTTGGCCAACTCTGAGTTAAGATTATAGATTTTTGTATCCGTTGGAGTATTTCGGCTGGATAGAGTATCATCCTTCCTCATCAATCTAATAGCAGTTTGCTGTATGGCATCAACCGTTCTACCAAGTTCTTTAGCAATCTCTGCATACGGTTTTCCAGAACCTCTTAATTGCTTAAATTTCTTGATATCTTCATCTGTCCATTTGCGCAATTTTCGACCTTCCGGATACCTACCATTAGCTGTACCCCGTGATTTTATTAATCCCTTCTTTATCAGGTATCGAGCCCTTCCCTTTATGCTATCCAGGCTTCTATCAAGTCTTAGGGCGATCCCATGGTTCTTATTCCCTTCTGACCTCATTCTTGTGATAATGACATCTTCCTCTTGCGTGTAATCACCATTCTTCATAGTTATATATCTTATTCAATCCATAAATAGCGGGTATAATAAAAAAGTAGCGGGTTTAACTAAGCGAAACAAGCATAAATCCAGTTAAATAAAAAGAAAAATATAGCGGGGCGAGGATTTTCCTAAAATATGGCTTTCACCTTATCTTATTTTGAACCTCGGACCTTCGGGTCTCTCAGAAGCGCTTTTTCTCACGATTGGTTTAAACCCTCATATGAGCTTCGCCCGCACGAGCATGTTTAACACCTCTATACGTCCGACGAGCACTCCTGGCTGCTCAACCCCGCTATATAATACAAATTCGCTATGGTGAACAGCAACCTCGCGTATAATATTTTCAGAACAAGGCGTTAAATAGCAATTTTGAACTTCTTAGCAACATCAACCAGCCCCTTAATCTTCTCCAGGAAGAATGGGCTGATGTGGGAAAGCTGGTTAATCTCATCGACAGTCATCCCTGCCTTGAAGCCATCAACGATGTAGAAAAGCCTCTCGTCGTTGGGGACCTCAATCTTTGCCTTAATCCTGTCAATGTCCTCTTCGCCCATGCCGCCGAGTCCCACTCTTCCTATGTCTAGGGAATTTATCGCCTTCTGCAGCGCCTCCTCGAATGTTCTGCCTATGGACATAACCTCTCCAGTGGCTTTCATCTGCGTCTCTATTGTTCTGTCAATGTCCCTGAACTTGTCAAAGGGCCATCTCGGGATCTTCAGCACGATATAGTCTATTGACGGCTCGAAAGAAGAGGGTGTCTTCTTGGTAACCTCGTTCGGAATCTCGTCCAGCGTTTTTCCTATGGCAACCTTTGCTGCGACTCTCGCTATTGGATAGCCGGTTGCCTTGGAAGCCAAGGCAGAGGATCTTGAAACCCGGGGATTGACCTCTATCACCATATACTCCCTGGTTTCGGGATGCAGGGCAAACTGTATGTTGCAGCCCCCTTCAACACCCAGAGCCCTTATAATCTTTAAAGAAGCGCTCCTGAGCATCTGGTTGTCCACATCGCTCAGCGTTTGGGCTGGAGCAACGACTATGCTCTCACCGGTATGGATACCCATTGGATCGATGTTTTCCATCGAGCATATGGTTATACAGTTATCTGCGGAATCTCTCATCACCTCGTACTCGAACTCATACCAGCCGATGAGCGACTGCTCAATCAGAACCTGGTTTATCATACTCAGCTGCAGGCCGTGTCTCGCTATCCTCCCGAGCTCCTCCTCATTTTCAGCGATGCCGCCCCCTCCTCCGCCAAGAGTGTAGGCGGGCCTGACAATGACGGGATAGCCAATCTCATCCGCTGCCTCTTTCGCTTCAATGAACGAATTTACCGCCTTGCTTGGGGGCACTGGTTCATTAATCCCCCTCATAAGGTTAGCAAATGAGTCCCTGTCCTCGCCGTTCTTTATGGCCTCTATGGGCGTTCCAAGAACCTTTACATTGTGCTTGTCAAAGACGCCCATGACAGCCAGAGCAGAAGCAAGGTTCAGGCCGGTCTGTCCCCCCATCGTGGGCAGAACCCCGTCGGGCTTCTCCTTTGCTATAATCTTAGCAACCACCTCGGGGATGAGGGGCTCGATATAGATTATGTCTGCAATGTCCGGCTCCGTCATTATTGTGGCGGGGTTTGAATTCACAAGAACTACCGTCTTTCCCTCCTCTCTCAGCGAGAGGCAGGCTTGGCTCCCACTGTAGTCGAATTCCGCAGCCTGCCCAATCTGTATCGGCCCGGAGCCTATGATGAGTATCTTATCCAGCTTCTCCATCCTAAGAAATTAAGATAGAGGGCTTAAATTCTGCATTTTTATGCCTTCCCTTTATAGTAATTATATCTGAAATGGCACGATTCAAGGAAGCAGAGATTAGAATCTTCAAGGGAATCTGCATGGAATGCAACGCAAAGAACCCACTGGGGGCAACAAAGTGCAGGAAATGCGGGAAGACCGACAAGATAAGGAGAAAGAACAAGAAGATGGCTGCTAAGGCATCAGTCTAAGGTTAATCCCTTATCTCATCTTACTTCTAAGAATATCAGTTCTGTAAGATGAATGTCAATGCCTCTACTTTGAATCAGTACACCTTTTGTCCCAGAAGCATCTACTTTTCAAAAGTATTGAAAATAAGGGCCGCGCCGACCCTTGAGCAGACCAAAGGCCTCCTTGGGCATGCCGTGAGAAAGGAGCTCAGCATGAGGCAGGCGAAGCTTCTCGGGAAAATTCAGCACCCGCACGAGCTGGAGGCGCTCCTTCTACAGGAATTGGAGCAAATCATGCAGGATTTCCCGCACATCTACAAGAACATGCTGAAGGACGCCAGTTATGAGACGCTTGTTCCGGATATAAAGGCAGAAGTGCTCTCTGAAATTGGAACCATAAACACCAAGTTGGGAATTATTGTCGAGGAGATTGGTATCGAAAAGGCTCTGCAGCTTGTAACTCCCTGGAAGGTCGAGTACTACATAAGGTCAGACAGCATTGGAATTACTGGCAGAGTCGACAAGATAATGCTCGATGAGACATACGTTCCGGTAGAGATAAAGACGGGCCAGCCGTCAGACGGCGTGTGGGAAGGCGACCGCCTCCAGACGTGCGCCTATGCAATGCTCCTTGAGGACAAATTCGGCCTTAAAGAACCCATATCCTATGGCTTCGTCGAATACACCAGAATCCAGGAGAGACGGCCGGTAATGACGACGGAGAAACTGAGACGTGAGGTAATCAATACAAGGGATGCAATAATAGAAATCCTTCAGGGAAAAATCCCAGAAATCTGCCCCCACGGCTCCGGTAAGAAATGCGAGGCCTGCGGCTACAAAGAGAGGTGTTATGAAATCTAGATTACCTCTGTCGCGTCCCTCTTCATAACCTTCGTTATGTAGCCTGCAATCTTGTTTCTTATGGATTTGCTCTTTACAGTACTTAGCTCTTGTACCTTCTCCTTGTTCTTCTGAAAGTCCTTGCTGAATTCCACCTTGTATTTCTCAAGGAGCTCGTTGGCAATCCTCTTCAGATACGTTTGTTTTATTCTGCCCATTTTTGACCTCCGTATTCGCTTATTATACCTTTACCTATTCCATAGCCCATATGTGTTGACATTTCCGACAACAGGTCCACAAGGGTTCTCTTTGGCCTTACCTCGACTATGCCTGGAGCCCCTTCAATCCCTCCGAGCTCTGCTGCAATCTCTATGGCAACTGACCTTCCTCCAAGGACATCAACCAGCCCAAGCTCCTGCGCCTCACTACCCAGATATATGCTACCATCGGATACGTTCTCCACATACTCCACTGAAAGGCCCCTGTTTTCTGCCACCCCTGAAACAAAATCATAGTAGATTTTATTCACCATTCCCTGAAGATCACCCTCCTCTTCCTCGGTCATCTCTCTGTAGGGGCTTCCTATATCCTTGCTGTTCCCTGCCTTAATCACTGTCATGTTAACGCCAATCATTCCCATCAGGCCGTAATAGTGGGGGACCGTCATTATAACGCCTATGTTCCCGACCATTGAATTCTTGTCAGCGACAACGACATCTGCTGCCGAGGCGATGTAGTAGGCTCCCGAAGCTCCCACTTCTTCAACCCAGGCAACAACGGGCTTGTTACAATCCCGTACAGCCTTCTCAATCTCGCCTGTAGCAACGACACTGCCACCACCGGAATTTATGTCAAGGACGATGGCCCTTATCGAGGGGTCGCTTTCAGCGCCATGTATCCTACTCTCTATCACTGCCACCTCGGCGCACTGTGCCCCACCAATCATGCTGGGCCCGCAGCTCTCCGTCGTTATATAACCCTTTATGGGAACTATGGCAATCTTGTTCCCAAAAAAGGGCATCTCGTTCTCATTGAACTCTCCAACGAGAGCTATAATTCCGATGATGCCGAGAGTAACAAAGATAATCAAAGATACCAGGATAAGGACCTTCCACTTGGTTTTCATTCTCTGGGTGTCTTTTATTGGGTAAGAGACACATAAATATCGGAAACTATTCCTCAAGAAGCCCTCTCCTCTTGTAAACCAGAATTTCAATAAAAAGGAAGAGCAATCCGAGAGCGAGGATATAGAACCAGAGCTCCCTCTTTGTCTGAACCTTCTCCCCGGAGATTACAAAATTCTCATCATTTATTGTATTCAGGCTAGGAATGGATTCGGAGATTGCGGATTCCGACTCATCGAGAAGGGAAACGGCTATCTTATCGTCCAAATCATCGAATCTTATACCATAGATTCCGACCTCGTCCAGTATTACGTTTCCTGTATCAAGGGACTTCCCGGATGGAGTTACAACATTAATTCTACCATTTACAGGCAGCGACTCTCCCGTCTTGAAGTTGTTGATAACCAGTGAATTTTCACCCCTATTTATCCATTGCAGTAACTGGAACCAGAATATGGGGTGGGAGGAGCTGTAGTAGAAGTTGCTCCATTCCTCATCCGGATTTATTCCAACAAAGGCAACCTTCCCATTCCCGTAGCTATGATAGGCAAGTGCGGGGCTCTCATCTATGGTTGCTATTACGCTGCTCTGGTTCTTTGCCACACATCGCATATGCCTCTTTGTGATTAGATTCTGAAGCGTTACACTGGATATGATTTCATGGTTCTGTTCCACCATTATCCTTTCATCCCCCTCCCTGAGACCGATAAGCATGACCGGAAGAAGGGATCCCAGATTTTCATTGTTTATCCCCTCCAGGCCTGATGAGGCCAGGAATACAACGCTCCCACCACCCCTAGCGTATTCATCAAGCTTCTTAAACGTTCCGGGAAGAACAAGTTCCGGGTTCAGGTCTCCAAATATTACTGTATCAAAATCGTGAAATTCTGGAACGATTGGAAGAATGGAAACCTCGAGTTCAACATTCGATGATGCTTCAAGGGCATATTTCAGATAGTTGCCCGAGCCCTCCTTCGTAATCAGCAAAACCCCGTATTTCCTTACCTTGGGGAGAAAGGCAAAGGCCGTATTATCAACAGCCAGGGCGTCGTTTGCATTTATCATGACCTTTATTGTGTGCTCATCTTCCGTAATGTCCGGCTCGAGGTGGTATAGGAACTGCTCCCCCCCTTTGATGTAGCTTGTTATCGTGTCCACACCCCCGCCATCAACAAGGACATCCACGGACGGCCCCTGCTCCATCTGACCGAAATTCTTTACAGTGAATGTTATGGAGCATTTTTCCGGTTCCGTGATAAAGCGCTTCACGCCCATCTCTATTACGCCTAAATTCTCTCCCTCGCCTGAGACCCTTACAAATTCAACCGCAACATTGCCCATTGATGCAACCTTCCTTGAGAATTCCAGCTCGGATTCCTGGCTCTTCGAGAAATCAGAAAACACATAGATTCTCTTATTCATACTGGAACCTGATAGAAGGTCCTTTCCGAAGAGAACCGAATCCCCTATGTTGGAGCCGGTGTCTGCGGCGCCAATGACGGATAGAATTCCACCGACATCCTCCTGTCTCCCATCCCTCAGAAGGAGTATCGGAACGTTTTCGGCCAGAACAAGACTTATCGGGCTTTCGGGATTCTGGTAGTTAAGAACCTGCATCGCAAGCTCCTTGGCCTTTTCGAATCTGCTTGGGCTTACATCTGTTGACTGCATGCTTGCCGAAGCATCAATGACAAATACTACGGCCTCCTTTTCGCTCCTTTCCTCAAACAGCATCATGAAGGGATTCGCCACCGTAAGGACAAGGAGCATTATTATCAGGAGCTGCAGAAGAAGCAACGGGTCCCTTATGAACCTGTTGAAGAAGGACGCAAACCTCTTTCTCCTCCTCTTTGAAATTACGAACATCAGGGTTGGCAGCTTTATGTGTTTCGGCTTTGGTTTCAGTAGATAGAGGATTATGATTGGAGCCAGGAGGAGGACCCCTGCCAGAGCCAATGGAGTAACGAATTCAATAAATGCCATATGATAGATTATATGCTCCAAGTAGAAATATTATACCATGCCCAGCTACAAAGTCCACATCTTCGGCTATCTGGTAATGGTGGGAATCCTGCTATTATTATCGGATAAACTTCTGAATTTTCATCTTTCAATAGAAACCCTCATCTTTGGAAACATAATCGGAATCCTCTATTCAATTCTGCCGGACATGGATACCCCCTCATCGAAGATGCGGAAGATTCTCGGCAGGCTCTTTCTTGCCGCATCGATTATCTGCCTTCTGGCATTCGTGTTCCTGCGGAGGATGGAGCTAATCTATATCCCGCTGATGCTAATCCTGTTCCTCTACCTGTTATGGTTCTCAAGGCACAGGGGGCTCTTCCATACGCCAATCATTGGAATTTTACTCTCGCTTCCCCTATATCTAATAGACCTCTACTACGTTGGATTTGCCATTATCGGCTTTTTCAGTCACCTAGTCCTAGACAATGAGGTATTCAGATAGCAAGATGAGTGAAACCCCCTTCGCTACATTCAATCCAAACGCCCTCGGCCAGGAAAGGTCCAGAGGGCTGGAGTGGCTGATTCCCAACAGACTTGGCGGCTACTGCGCCTCGACCATTCTCGATTTGCCTACAAACAGACATCAGGCGCTCCTTGTTTCTGCTTGCGATAATCTGAAAAGAAGGGTATATCTCGAGGGCCTGGAGGAGGGGATTCATCTTGAGGACAGGGTTATAAACCTGAAAGACCCCTGCTACAAAGGCCCAGGGAAATTCGACTTTAACCACAATTCCGTTTCCTATTACCATCACTTTGATGAATTCTCCCTCACCAAGACGATAAACCCCATGCAGGACAAGAACGGCGTTGTCGTTCTCTATAATGCTGAGAACAAAAACCCCGTCCCCCTCAAAATCAGGGTTAAAGTCCTTGCTAATTCAAGAGAAGCGAACGCTATCGGGTCCAAGGGCATTGAATTCCAATCAAAATTCTTCACAGACAAGATTCTGGGAGTCAGCTCAGAGCTTGGCTACCTGACAATCTACTCCGACAAGGCAATCTGCAGGGAGAACGAAGGCGAAAGATGGGATTCTTTTATTTATTCTGATAATAAAGAGAATTTTCATCATATCCCTGCATTCTTTGAGTTCTTCGTTAATGGAAACTCGACACATGACTTCACCCTCTCGGCCCTTGCTTACGAAACAGAGGAAAAGACCGCTAGCGCATTCAAGGATTTGTCACAGCTGAGGGAGAAAAAGAGCAGAATCCTTTCCTCCGACATGGGCTCCTCGATTTTCGCTCTCCTGAAAATAGCCGAGACCTTCATAGTCGACATAGACTCAAAGAAAAGCATCATCTCCTATCCGTTTTCCGGAGAAAACGTAAGGGAGGCGATGATAGCCCTGCCCGGCCTGACTCTAATCAACCAAAGATTCGACGACGCTGAGCCGGTCTTCGAGAGGATTCTCAACAGCTCTACCCGGAACGGAGTCCCGGGCAGCATCATCGACGGAGAGCCAGTATATGACAGCATCGACACGACCCTCTGGCTCATTGACCGCCTCTACAAATACGGGAAAGCGGCAGGCATGGAGAGGCTCAAGGGGCTGCTGCATACCTACTGGTGGGACATGAAGGACATGGTAAAGGGATACATAGACATGGAGAAGAACGGCCTCCTCATGCACAAGGGCGGGACATGGATGCCGAATAGGGACAACGCGGTCGAGGTTCAAGGCTTATGGTATAATTCACTAAAAATAATGGAGAATCTCTCAGGACTCATGGAGGATAAAGAGATTGACTTCCGGGGAATATACCTCGCCTTCGAGGAGAATTTCCCTGAGGAATTCTGGAATGGGAGCCATCTAAAGGACACCCTTGACGACGACTCGCTGAGACCGAACCAGCTCATAGCACTAACGTTGGAATTCTCTCCTCTTAATGAAACACTACAGAAAAAGGTTCTTAATTCCGTCGAGGACTTGGTTACGGAATCCGGTATCAGGACCCTTGACCCGAAGAGCGGGAACTACAATCCCGATGACCGGTTCAACGGAGCGGCATTCCCGTGGCTCCTCGGGCCCTACACTAAGCTCCTGATGAGGGTCTCTGACAAGAGGCTCCACGCCAAGGGGATTCTGGAAAATATCTTCGAGAAGCACACCAAGGAGGCAGGAATAGGAACGATATCAGAGTTCTTCTCCGGCGAGGGCCTCAAACCATCCGGGAACATATCCCACGCCCCGGCTGTAGCAGAGCTGACAAGGTCCTATTTCGAGGACGTCATGGAGCGGAGACAGCAACCTCCCGCCCAAGGCATTCCGCAGCGGTCGTGACTTCTTTATTCTCCTTTGCTGCAAGAGCATAGACCTCTTCCAGCCTTTCCCTGTACTTAGAATCCCTCGGGAGATGATGGTCAAGAAGGATTAATTCAGAATCTACATTTTTAATAATATTGCAAATATTCCTGATACATCTATCAAGATTTATAGAATTCATCATGTATGGCAAAAGGTAGGTTGGGGGCCCGTCAAGGACAAGGATGTCGGGATTCTCCTTAACAATCATCTCAGCATAGTCCTCGATATAGACGCCGCACAAATCCGAGGAGTGCATCAGCCGCTTCCCCCCGGACTCAACCATCGTCGCAGAGACCCAGCCCAGCCGCGAGTACTCAATGCCATGGAACAAAGGCTGCGAGAATTTTAACTTCGTTTTTCCAAACCTAAAATTTTTCCCCTCAGGAAATTCAACTTTAATATCTTCGAATTCCAATTCAGGAATCCTTCTGTTTTTGTTCCATGAATTCGCCAGCCCAGTAAAACGCTCCCTACCCTCCTCGAGCAATTCTCTCCTTCTCTTGTTATAGTCCCCGAAGTCCTGCTCAGCCGCAAGCGGTATATCGCTCATCGGGTCCGGGTAATTCTTTTCTTTATTTTTTTCTAAAATGGATTTAAATTTAATTTCCCCGAATTCTTTGCAAATATTCCCCAGGAAATTCTCAGCTCTCCCTCTTTGAGAATAATTTATGAATTCGTTCGGGTTCTTTACAAACAGCCTCTTTCCCTTATAGAGCCGCGCATCGAAGTCTGTAAAATGGTCATAGTGGTAATGAGAAATTATGACGACATCGGCCTCTCTGCTAGCATCCAGAACCGCTTTTTCACCCTGCTTCAGCCACCCCATCTTTTTGTTCATGGAGGCAGGGAAGCTTTTTTGCATGATTGAGACGCCAGGGTCTATAAGAATTCTAACATCGGGAGTCTCAACAAGAGTTGAAGAAGACTTTGCACCCATGGAGTCGAACCAGACCGGTTTGAATGAGAGGGTCATTGCAAGATACTATTCACATCATCGGGGGCTGGATAGCCATTACTCCCGTAATCTCTCGTCGAGAGAGCCGCAGCTGCATTTGCGAATTTTCCGACCTTCTCTAAATCCCAGCCCTTCGAATGCCCGTAGACAAATGAGGCGTCGAAGACGTCCCCTGCCCCGGTTGTGTCGACAACGTCGACCTTGGTTGGGGGAATGGAGATTCTCTCCTTCCCGTTTGCAATATAACTCCCTTCAGAACCGAGCTTAAGGGCAATTATCTGAGGACCAAGAGCAAGCAGCTCCTCGCACACCTTTTCCCTTCCTTTGGCCCCAGTTATCGCCTCTCCCTCCTTCAGATTCGGGAAGAATATATCAACACCTTTCAGAATTTCTCTCACGAGCGTTATATCCTCTTTACACCAGCCCGCGGGATCCCAGCCGGTATCGAAGGAAGTGCTCATCCCCCTCCCGTGCGCATGGTCAAGGACCTTCTTTGTGTCCTCTCTCAGCCCCTGGAGAAAGAAGGAGCCCACGTGGAGATATTTGCCCTCTATGAGGTCGAGATTTATATCACCAATTGTGAATTCACCATTTGAACCCGGATATGTTACGAAGGAGCGGGTGTCATCCTCAAAGACCATTGCGAAGGTGATTCCACTCTTACTGCCTTTTGACAGAACAAGGTCAACACCCTCCATGGAATTCCTTAGAAATTCCCCAATTACGTCATCCCCCATCTTTCCAATAAACCTTGTCTCAAGTCCCAGCTTGCTTATCGCCTTCGCAAAATTTGCGGCACAGCCCCCGGAGCTCAGGGACAGGTCTGATACCACTCTCTGCGAGTCCTTCTCCGGCAGCTCTTTGAGCTTTGACGTTATGGCATCAAGATTTATGTCGCCGATAGATGTAACATCCATTTTAGGGTTCGAAGGGGATGGAAAAGAGGTTCCAGCCATACCTCAGTTTTATATCTACAGTAACATTTGCTGAGGGAAGCGCCGGTACTTGGAAGACCTGTATCCTGTGGGTACCTGTATCTGCAACATAAATCTTATCGTCAACTACCTTGACATCATTTGGGTCGCAGAATTTCCCCTTGGAGATATTCGAATCATAATATATGTCTGTGGAGCAATTCTCTGTTCCAAACTCGGTCATATAATTTCCTGAAACACCAAAGATTTGAATCCTGTGATTGCCCCGGTCGGCAACGAATATACGGCCCTCATCGTCGACCTCTATTCCAGAGGGTTCGTTGAATTCCTTCTGACCTGAACCAAAGCTACCGAAGGACCTCAGCTGCACGCCGTTTGGGTCGAAAATCCTTATCTTGTTGTTGCCTGTATCAGCAACATAGATATTCCCAGAGGAGTCAATGGCGATTCCCTCAGGTGCATTCAATTCACCATCCACGGAGTCCGAGCCGCTGAAGTTGAAGGATGGGGCTTCAAAGTCAGAATCTATTATTTGGATTCTGTCCTCATCTGTATCTGCAACATACACTGTACCCTCAGCATCAACCTCGATGCTTTTAGGAGCCTCGAAGTAGTGATACTTATCGTAATTACAATCGACGGGGTCGTCACATCTCTGACCGAACTCGACCCACGAATCATTCACCTCGGTTTTGTTAGTTTCGTTGTTGAAGCTGTAATTCTGGAGCCTGACTCCAATTCTATGATTTTTTGTATCTGCTATATACACATAGGTAATATTGCTGTTTATGACCTTAACCGCTATCCCTTCTGGATCATCAAGCTCTCCAATTCCATTATAATCCGATCCACGCACCGTTTCAATATGCGTAAAGTTTGAATCAAATACCTGGAACCTATCATTCTCTGTATCTACGACATAAATGGTTCCATTAAAGCCGATATCTATACCTTTTGGGTCGTAGAATTTTCCATCCTCAGCATCATCACCATACTCCTGCCCCCCAAAGGCCCCGACCGGGACCCACTCATATTCTTCCGAGTAGGAAGAGATTAACAATATGAGGATTATTCCGGAAAT
>JAHIKS010000092.1 GCA_018897475.1 Candidatus Altarchaeota archaeon | reverse complement strand
TCATAGTGGTAGAGTAAGGCGCATATGGCTTGAGGATGAGATAATTTGTGCCAGTGTAATGGGTAGTGGACATGATTATACTACAAAGGTATGGTGTACGGATGATGGACTTGAATGGAGATGTAGTTGTCCTTATGATGGCTGGTGCTGTAAGCATGTTGTTGCAGTTCTGTACGAATTTATCAAACAGAAAGAGGAACTATTTAATGATCTAAAAGGTGAAAATCAAAAGATAATTTCTATAGGCAATCGGTTAAATAATCTTTCTAAAGAAGATCTGGTTGAGATTATCTTGAGAGTGATAAGGAAAAACAGGAACACAAAGATCAGTCTCCTGGAGATGCTTGAGGAATATCTGGGAGATAATGTTGATGAAATTTATATCCAGAAATATGAGGAATACTGGGGCGAGATAGAGCCTGTTCTTTATGAATTCAATGAACTTGGTGGAGGTCCCGAGGGAGAGGAGTATATAGTCTACGACAACCTTGAGAAAATTATCTCCCTCTTTAAAGAGGATAAGCTACCACAAGATACAAAAATCGACTTTATCGATAACCTTTTTCATTACTACGACTGGAATAATTCAGGGTTTGAGGATTCCTTGATGGAGGCTGTATTCGATGTCGCTTCCAGCAAGTCTGACTGGCAGTATGTCATAGATAAACTTATGAGGGAGGAAACCGACTGGCGGAAGAAATTGGCCATGGGAATCTATCGAGACCACCTGCATGATGACAAGAATTATCTTAAAATGAGGATGGTAAGACTCAAGTACGGCATGGATTACTATGATCTCTCACAGTTCTGGTATAGGAAGGGGGATATTAAAAGGGCGGTTAAGATAGCAGAGGATGGTCTAAGGGGAGGTGAAGGGCGAGTTATCGACTTGATCGAGTTTCTCTTTAAGCATTACAAAGAAAAGAAGGACTACAAATCTGCCTTAAAGTATGCCACGTGTAAGTTTAATGACGACCCCCGTTACACTAGATATGAGGAACTAAAACGTTTTTGCAAAAAGAAAGATTGGCCAAAGATAGAGAGTAAATGCCTTGAAAAACTAAGAGAATACGATAGAGGAGAGGAATTAACCCAAATTCATTTGGATAAAAAAGAATATGGCAAAGTATTGGAGTATGTGCTTGACACGAGCTACACTGGATACTTTGACGACCGCGAGGAATTCGCAGATAAACTTAAGAATATTTATCCGAAAGAAATTCTCAAATTTTATAAAGAACGAACCCAGCAAAGCATTAATGGGAAGGATCGTAAATCATACGGAGAGGCGGCCGGCTATGCAAGGAAAGTAAAGCACATCTATACGTACATTTTGAAAGATGCGGAGGGGTGGAGGGGATATATCCATTCAATAAGAAACAAGTATCAGAAGTATCCGGCCCTTCAGGAGGAGTTTTCTGAGTTATGATTAATGACCATATAGCCAATACATATCCTTCACAATGAAAGAATGTGGCCAAATCCCTTCGGGATTTGGACACGTGTCTGAGCGACAAAATCGCTCAGCTACATCCAAAAAAACAGAATTCAAGAAATCTCTCGCTGAAAGGAAAGAAATCCAATGAATGACGGCGTTAATCAAAAATGCGAAATATTAAAACATGCGCAGTATGTGAAAAACCTGTTAGAAAAGGAACCGGAACATTTTATAGGCACAGGTTAGTACATAAAAAATGCCTGCGGAAGGCGAGATTAATATGGTATAGATTGTAAATTACAAGAAAATTTTTGCGTAGCAAAAATTTTGTGGCTTTAAAATTTATGAAAGAAATTTTAAAATGACAAAGATGACAAAAATGACAGGAAATCCGTTTTATGCGAGAGGTGTCGTGAATCCAAGATATTTTGCTAATAGGGCGGAATTGCTGGGATTCTTTAGAGAGAATATTGGAGAATGTATGAACTCCAAGATAGCGAGACCCGATAATATCGCCATATTGGGAAACTGGGGTATTGGGAAGACATCAACATTGTATAAATTCAGGGATATTATCCACAATGAAATGAAAAACGCAAGAGCATTTTCCGTTATATTTCCCCTCAAACCGTCTATTTGCACTAATGCAGATATATTCGCCACCTCGCTTATGGATGCGCTGTTTAGACAGTATTCTGTTTCCATGCCCTTAAAAGGCAGGATTGTAGAGACTATAAAAGAGGAGTCGAAGGTCTGGGAAAAATGGAAACTGGAAAAATTATCTTTAAAACCGGAACTGAAAAGAAAAGATAATGGGGGTAGTGCTGTAAATCTCACGGAAACATTACTCAATTTGTGGAATAAACTTGAGAGTAATGGCGTAGAAATCGGGGTTATAATGCTGGATGACATTCACTATCTTCTTACCGGGGGGTGGGATGGAAGCTTGTATGATCTGAGGACAGACATCCAGGCACTTTCCGCACAGGGGGCCAGATACATGTTTGTGATTACTGGTCAAACCTTTTTATATCCTGAAATGCACGAACTAGCCGAACCATTTACTAGGCTATTTGAAAAATTTGAGATAGGTAATCTTGATCTGGACGGCACCAGAGAGGTTATAGAAAAACCGCTAATGGTTGAAGATACAGGGATAAAAATCTCTGATGAGGTAATAGGGAGAATACATGATATAACTGAAGGACACCCGTTCTTTATTGTTTTTATAATGCGTGACCTTTTACGCGAGATTAAGCAAGGGAGGATAGATATAGAGAAGTTTAATGAAGTTTATCCTTCTATTATTGAGCATCTCACGAAAACCAAGTTTCAGGATGACTTTAACAAAGCCACAGATGCTGAAAGAGAAACTCTCCTGAAAATAGCTGGATTGAATGAGGTTGTATTTACACCTTCGGATATAAAGGGGGGATCTCAATCTAAATTGTTTGAGAGATTGATGGAAAAAGAACTACTCGTTAAAATTTCCAGGGGTAAATACAGACTGTATCACACCATGTTCTGGGAATTTTTGAAGATGATGAAGAAAGGAACTAGTTAAGGAGTTGATCGAAAGATGACCTCAAAATTCGATTCGATAGAAATTTAGGAGAACTGAGTAGAGGTAAGATGAAAATTTTAACTATCAATTATCCCATAACCGATGAAAGGGTTACAAATAGGGGCAATCTTGTGAGTGCAGAGGCACTTTTTGATTTTGATGTTGTGATTATACAACCCCCGCCCATAGCCACCCTAATAACACGCGGTACTGAGCCTACTCCTGAAGGCATAAAGATAGCGGAATATGATTACAGCTGTATCAAGAATCTATGGGAGCGTAGAGCTAATGAAATAGAAGCCCTTTTAGAGAATAATGGGATTTGATAGTTCTTCTTGCACCATTTGAGTGTGTTTATTCCCGTCATTATAATGGACAGGGACATGCACAAAAATGCGAGAATCATTGGCTTGATAATTATGGCTGGTTGCCCATAAATACATACCCCGCAGGTATTACTACTACCTGAGTTTGACAGTTAGTTCTTTGATTGCTTGAAGTTATAGGATTTGGCAAGTTTCGTCTGCGAAACTTTGTAGATGGTCGTTTATTTTTCCCCGGTTTTGGTCGTTATTTTTCCCCACCTCGTGATAGGTATATTGGGGAGGGTAGGTTATAAATCTTGTTATTGCTCACCTCTTTTTTGTGGGTTTAATCCGATTTTTTGTCGTTCT
>JAHIKS010000091.1 GCA_018897475.1 Candidatus Altarchaeota archaeon | reverse complement strand
TACTGCCTTGTTCCTGCCGAATTTCTTCATCATCCTGTCGAGCTGGTGCCTTGCATGGGCCGCATGGGCTGCGGCCCCGGTTATTGTAAGAAATAGGTTCTCCCTTGCCATCTGCTTGTCGAGGGTCATTCCGCAGGAGCCTCTCCTGTTGGCGGATAAATCGCAGGGTCCGAAAGCGCAGAACTGGCACTGCTTTATGAAGGCGTGGTACTTGGGCTTGTATCTGTTCAGAAGGGTGTGGTCCCACTCCCTCAGATGGGTAACGGATGGCTTCTTATCGGGGCCTTTCTTCTCCGTCCAATCATCCTCCTCCTCGACTTCGCCTATGTCTATTCTGACGTTTTTGCCTTTGATTCTCATTTTGTCCCCTATTTGTAATTATTGATAATTACAGATTAAAAAATGGACTTTTATTGGGAATGCGTAAACGAATTATTTGATGTTTTTTAGCAGTTTATCTGCTAATTCGCCCAATGATTTTTGGAATCCGTCGGATTCTGGCTCGCTTTTTGTGTCCATGGACGATTTCTGGACTGCGGGGGAAAAGGGAAGCGCGTGAAAAACATCAAAGCTCTTGGAGAGGTATCCAAGCTGCTCTTCATCGACCTTGTTAGCTATAACGTAGGAGTTCTTTATCCCCAGCTCTTTGGAGAATTCTAGCAGCTTTTTTGTCACGGAAATGGAACCGAGGTTCGGCTCTGTTACGACCAGGATTGCATCGATGCCACGAAGAGTGCCCCTGCTCATTATCTCCAGGCCCGCTTCCATGTCCAGGATTACGATTTCGTTTCTCTGAAGGACCAGCTCCTGCATAAGCGCCCTGAGCAACGAGTTTTCGGGGCATAGGCAACCGGTGCCGGCCTTATTCACTCCGCCAAGTAGGAGCAGCTTCAGGTTCTCCGCTATTGGGGCGGAGTATTCGTCGATGAGGTCGTGGACATCAGGATTCAGATTCACCAGAACGTCGGATATTCTTGCCCTCTTGTCGACCAGCTTCCGGATGGAGCTTATGGGCTTCTGGTCCTCGTGGCCGAAATATGAGGCGAGGTTGAGGCTGGAGTCTGCATCGACTGCAATAACATTTAAATTCTTCTTGGCGTAGATTCTGGAGAGATGGAATGCAATGGTTGTCTTTCCGGTGCCGCCTTTGCCGGTTACCGCTATTTTCATAGTAGTTTGTCCAGAATATCCCGGTCCACGCTGCCCACGTGGTAGTGGTTGCCCTCGAAGGATATGTCAAGCTCGGCAGGAGCAAATATGTCGGGGTCTATGTTATAGAAATCCCCGCTGGCCTCGTTGAGGATTTCCTCGAAGCTCTTGCCATAAAATTTTGAGGCCTTGGATACTGCTTTTTCCGTCAGCCCGGCGTCCCAGTCATTGACCTCAATCCTGACCGAGCCGCCGTAGATTATCGCATCATTCGAGGTGAACATAATCCTGTCGTCAAGCCTTGGTAGAGGGGCTGTTCCCTCGGCAGAGATTATCTGGTTCGTGTCATAGCCAAGGTTGTCAAGCCTGAAGAGGGCCATCTCAACCACGCGGGCCATTATGTTGACGAGGCCGACCCCGGAATTCTCCCTGAATGCCGCAATTATCAGTTCTTTTGCTCCCGTCTCTTCGAGAATGTAGTTGCAGGTTTTTTCATCGGGGAGAACGGATGTTTCGATTGCGATTACCGCTTTGTCTGATTTTTCATGATAAGCAATCCTGTCAACGATGTCCGAGGGCTTTTTTGCCAGAATTCTTGCGGGGCCGGAGCCCAGCTTGTTCTTGTCTCCAATTGGAATCGCCCAGCCCGCGAGCTGGCAGCTCAGGCATGCAACGGACGGCTTTTCGGGAATGGTGACGCGGATTCTGGTATCCTCGAGCCGGACCTCCCCGAGAGAGCCCATGGTTACCTCAGCGACCTTGATTGCGGCCTCTTCGCCAGCGTCTTTATTAATTCCGAGATCAAGAATCCTGACGTGGTCATATTCAGTCACTTCCGCAACGTCCTCAAGCTCCTTGAGAATCCCGTAGCATTTTTTATTAAGGTTCATCTTCAAGCGTCTTCAAGTCTTTTTACATTCTACCCTCAATGGAATTGGGGGTTGATATTTCGACGTCACGTTCTTCCGTCGAAATATTTTTTTGTTAAGGTTCATCTTCTAAATCCTCTAGGTTATTGATGTTTTTGAATGTCATTAAATTGGAATCGTATTCTTTTATCTTGGCTGCGGGGATTAATTTAGGATTCATTCGCTCTATGAGATTTGTTACTTTGCCCCCCTCAAGGCACAAATCACTAAGCTCAAGAACCTTCTCCCGCCTGTAGACTGCATGCAGCGGCTCCGGGAGGTTTTCGCTGTTTAGCGGCACTGCTCCGTCCTTTTCTGCCTCGCGGCAGAGGAATTCTATAACCTCTGGGTTGAGGAAGGGCATGTCGCAGGCAGTCACGAAGACGTACTCGCTGTTTAGATTTTTCATGCCCTCGAGGATTCCGCCCAGGGGCCCTATGTTGAGGTCCTCGAAGATTATTGGTGATTCAGGGATTAACTCCTTAATTCTAGGCTCAATTTTTTTATTACATACAATTAGAATATTTGGAAAAATTCCATTCAAAATATCATAGCCGTGCAGCATTAATTCCCTGCCCCTGAATCCTGCGAACGGCTTGTCCGGGATTCTTCTGCTCTCTCCCGCGAGCATGATTGCCTGGGCTTCAGTCGCCATGCAGCAGCCCCCCCATCGGCTTTCTTTCGGATGTCCTTTGCTTCTTTGCGGGATGACCGACTGCGATGACGGCCATCAGCTCGAATTCCCCGGGCGTATTGAGAATCTCCCCGACCGCCTCCTTCTTGTTCAGAATCTCTCCAAGCCAGCAGGTTCCGAGGCCAAGGGAATGTGCTTCAAGGAGCATGTTCTGGATGCATGCGCCCATTGCCTGCACATCCTTTGTCCTGTCGTAACCGGCTGAGTTGTCAAGGAAGACCGCGATGCTTGCAGGGGCTCCCTTGATTATGTGACCGTACTTGGTCTGCTCTGCAAGGCCATCCTTCATCGCTCTGTCCCTGACGATGACAAAGCGCCAGGGCTGATTGTTCAGCCCTGAGGGTGCCCACCTGCCGGCCTCGAGAATCTTTTCTATGAGGGAGTCATCGACCTCCTTGTCGAGGAATTCCCTCACACTTCTTCTGTTTTTTATGATATCTAGAATTTCCATCTTAGCATACTCTCGGAACCGGGTCACCGGACGGCTTCTCGAGGTGCCTTTTTCCACCTATGACGGTCTCCATGATTACGCCCTTGCCTTTCTCCACCGAGCCTATAATCTCCGCCTGCTTTCCGAGGGGGTTCTTTCTCAGAATCTGAAGGGCTTTTTCTGCGTCCTCTTTTGCAACGCCTATCAGGACCTTGCCTTCATTTGCTACTGTGAAGGGGTCTATGCCCAGCATCTCCGACGCTGATTTTACCTCCTCCCTGATGGGGATTCTGTCCTCGTGGAGAATAATTCTCTTGCCCGACTTATCTGCCATCTCGTTGAGGGAGTTGGCAATTCCTCCTCTGGTCGGGTCCTTCATGGCATGGACGTCGAGGTCCAGTATTTCCTCGACCAGTTTCCAGAGCGCTGCGCAGTCCGATTCCAGGGGGGTGTCGAACTCGATGCCCTTTCTCTTTGACATGATTGCCATGCCGTGGTCTCCCACGGTGCCTGAGACTATGATTCTGTCGCCCTCCCGGAGGCCGGAGTTCCTTATGACCCTGTCGGCAATTCCGATACCTGTGGTGTTTATCAGCATGTCTATGTCGGAGTCTATGACCTTGGTATCACCAGTAACCACAGGAAGGGAATTCTCCTTTGATATTCTATTTATTGATTTAACAATCCTTTCAATCTTCTCTATCTCGAATCCTTCCCCTATGATGAATGCAGTTGAGATTGCAACGGGCTTTGCACCCATGACGGCGAGGTCGTTTATGGTGCCTGCTATGGACAGCTTGCCTATGTCGCCTCCCGGAAAGAAGAGCGGCTTCACTGTGTAGGAGTCTGTTGTGAAAACAAGATTCTTTCCTTCCAGCGGAATAACTGCGGAGTCCTCGAATTCGTCCAGGCCGACTCCGTCTTTGACCTTCCTCAGCTCTACAGCGGATAAAACCCGGGAGAGGAGCTTCTCCATTGCTTCCCCACCGCCGCCGTGAACCGACTTTATGACGTCCTCCATTTTGATAGAATAGGTAATCAGCCGTAAAATGCCGAGAAATAGGCCTGCCCCAGTGAGATTCCTCCGTCCCCGGGGGGAATTTCCTGGTGCTGGATGAATCTGAAGCCGGAATTCTTTACGATTTCTGATGCCCTTTTAACTATAACATCATTGTAAGCAACCCCGCCGGAAATTCCAATGAATTCTATTCCTTTCTTCTTTGCTTCCTTTGCTGCGATTTTAGCGAGGCCCTCGGCGATTGCGGCCTCGGCTGAGAAGGCGATATCCTCCACTGCCTTGCCGTCCTCCTTCAGGGAGAGGGCATAGGCAAGGATTTTGGTCGTGTCAAGGACGCCGTCCTTTATCGAGATTGGGAAGTCGAGCTGCTGTCCCCCATTGCCCATGGAATCGAGCTTCATAGCCGGCTCCCCGTCGTAGCTCCTGTAGTGGCACAGGCCGAGTATTGCAGCAACGGAGTCAAGAACCCTGCCCGTCGATGTCGTGACAGGGACGTTGACGTCCTTCTCCAGCTGCTGGAGGACGACGTCGATTTCCTTCTCGCCGTGTTTGAAATTCAGATTATTTTTGATGGCGATATTCTTCAACTCATTATTGGAATAAGTCTCGGAAAGAATTCCCAGGACCATTCTGGCAGGGTAGTAGGCTGCCAGGTCGCCGCCGGGCATCCTCTGCTCTTTGAGGTGGCCTGGCCGGGTGAATTCGCCATTCCTGCAGGAAATAATTTCCCCACCCCAGGTGTTGCCGTCCTCTCCATAGCCGGCTCCGTCACAGCAGATTCCGACCATGCTGTCGGCTCCTGATTCGGCCATCAGCGATGCCAGATGGGCGTAGTGGTGCTGCACCCTGACCAGGGGGACGTTGAATTCCCCGGCGAGTTTCTCTGCAAGCCGGGTTGTATGGAATTGAGGATGCAGGTCACAGGCTATCCTGTCCGGCTTTGAGGTTGTGATTTCCAGGAGGTGCCTCGCGGAGTTCTCCAGGAACTCCACGGTGTTGGGACTGTCCGTGTCTCCGATGAACTGGGTCAGGAATGCCCTGTTCCCTTTGAGGAGGCATGCTGTCACGTTCTCCTGCGCCCCAAGGGAGAGGATTTTCTCCTTTGATTCCCTCTTCATGGAGATGGACAGGGGGACGAAACCCCTGCTTCGCCTTATGAACGCCCCAATATTGTTTACAATTTTGATAACAGAATCATCGCAGCGGTTCTCTATCCCGAGGTTGTGGAGTAGATGGTAGTCGGCGATTTTTGATTCCGCCGCCTCTTTGTTGTCGATGAACATCGGCTCCCCGGGCAGGTTTGCCGAGGTCATGACGAGGGGCTCTTCAAGGCCCTGGAAGAGGATTTCGTGCAGCCCGGTGTAGGGCAGCATGACTCCGATTGTGTCGAGTCCAGGAGCCAGGTTTTGAGATAATGAGGATTCTTTTCTTTTCTTTAAAACCAGAATGGGCCTTTCCTTGGAGAGGAGTAATTCTTTCTCCTTCGCTGATATTCTTGTAAATTCCTCTAGCATCGTGAGCGTGGCCATTATCGCGAAGGGACGCTGCGGCCGGTTGAGTCTCTTGCGGAGCTCTTCAATGGCTGCATCGTTGCTAGTGCTGCAGGCCAGATGCATGCCGCCGATGCCCTTGATGATTAGGATCTTTCCCTTTTTCAGGAGTTTTATGGAAGTCTCAATCTGGTCTGGAATTCTTTTTCCCTTATCATCAACCAAAAAATATTCCGGGCCGCATTTCCCGCAGGCGATGGTCTGGGCGTGGAACCTCCTGTCCTCCGGACTGGAGTATTCTACCTCGCATTCCCTGCAGGGCGGGAACTCAGCAAAGGCGGTATTCTGCCGGTCGTAGGGAATCCCCCGGATTGTCGTGAATCTGGGGCCGCAGTCGGTGCAGGTCGTGAAGGGGTAG
>JAHIKS010000090.1 GCA_018897475.1 Candidatus Altarchaeota archaeon | reverse complement strand
TCTCAAGGTCGTCTATATAGTCAAGGAGGCGGCCGGACGTTTTTTCCCCCTGTTTCCGGGCGTTCCCTCATCTCCAGGAGATAGTAATCCTCGGTTATCGCCATGGCTCCCCCACAGGTATTATTGCAGAACGAGCCAGCTGACGCTATTCCTTCCATTAGAAGCATTGCGAGTATCCCAACTGACGCCAATCTGTTCATCGTCTTGTTTGTATGGATTATCGTGATTTCTTTTCCAACCTTAAACCCATCCAAGACGTTTGAGTCTACGCCAAGGTTTACCCTGTGTCCCTTATTAGTATCCCCGCAGGGAGAGCTTATATATCAGAGCACAATAGTGTATATATTGAATATATTTTGGATGGATATATGTATTTCGTTCAATATAAAAATATTTCATCGGCTTTTGTTTAATATAGAAACAGATTATCGAACAGAGGTATATGGGAACAGATTATTGACCCTATATTCTTTACACTAAGCCTCGCATCTCAGGTCATAATACGTTGCATCAGTAATCTTCACATTTACGAATTGCCCGAGCATATTCTTGTCTGATTTTATTATGACTGGCTTGTAGACGAAATTCCTCGCGGTGTAGGAGCCCCTGGATTCTTCAGAGACCAGGGCCCGACCCTCCCAGCCAATCCATGCCTGGTTCTTCCGGAGGGCATAGTCTTTGAAGAGGGAATTCACCATCCTTGAGCGGTCCTTTGAGATTCTGGTGGGGAGCTGCTTGAATTCCCCGGCTTTTGTCCCCGGCCTCAGCCAGAACCGGGAGATGTTCAGCACCTCGGGCTCGGTCTCCTCAAGGAGCGAGAGCGTGTTCTGGAAGGCCTCCTCGGTCTCCGTGGGGAAGCCGAGGATTACGTCAGTCGATATGGTAATCCGGGGGAAAGCATCACGAAATTCCTTCACTATCCTTCTGAAGTCATCAGCTGAATAGCGGCGGTTCATGTCTTTGAGGACCTTGTCGTCCCCACTCTGGACGGGGATGTGGATGAACTTGTAAATCCTCTCGTCCCGGTAGGCGTCGATGAGCTCGTCCAGGAACTGCAGGACGTGGTTGGGGTTCATCATCCCTACTCTGAGCCTGAAGTCGCCCTCGATTGCGGAGACCTTCTTCAGCAGTTCGGGCAGAGAGCTGTCGATGTCCTTTCCGTAAGCCCCGGTGTCCTGGGCGGTGAGCCAGAATTCCCTGACGCCATCTGGGAGGGCCTTTCTTAGGTCAGCAAGAATTAGTTCCGGGTCGTATGAATTAAGTTGCCCTCTTGCGCTTCTCACGATGCAGTAGGAGCAGTCCCCGACGCAGCCCTGGGCGAGGGGGATGATTTCAACGAGGGGATTTTTCCTCCTTCGCGGAAATTCGAGCCTGCATGCCCCATCGGAGATTCTGAGATATTTTTCTTGTTCAACCGCCTCAAGGATGTCCTCAATGTTCGTTCCTATGAATGAGAATCTGGGGAATTCTTTTACTATGTCCGGCTGGGCCCGGGGCATGCATCCGGTGACAATCACTCTCCTGCCGGAATTCCCCAGTTCTTTTAGTCTTTTTAGAATCTTTCTCTCCGTTGGTGTCTTTACAGTACAGGTATTTACTATTAGAATCTCCCCGCCCTCTCCGACCGTATGGCCATTCTTCTCCAGCAGCCCGGCCATGAACTCCGAGTCTGCCTGGTTCATGGCGCAGCCGTAGGTCTCGATTTCTACATCAGCTGAAGATGTCCCTGAACGTCTCATTGCAGTCCTCCTTATTCAGCGCAGAAATCTCCATCGGATTCTTCAGTTTCTTTTTCAGTCCGTTGACCTTTTCCTTTTCTACAGTGTCGGTCTTGTTGATCGCTACAAATATCTTCTGTTTGAATTCCTTCCTGATTTCATCAAGGAGGTTGAGCTGAGGTTCAGCCTCTTGCGTCGGGTCTACCAGAAAGAGAACCACGTCAGCAAGCTCCTTTATTGCAAGAATCGCCTGCTGCTCGATTTTATTCCTTTTGTCCATGGGACGGTCCAGCAGGCCGGGGGAGTCGATGATTTGGTATCGCTGATACTTGATTTTTGCGTGCCCTATCAGAATCCGCTTGGTCGTGAACGGATAGGTGGCTATCTTGACCTTGGACCCTGTCAGGTTCTTCATGAATGTGGATTTGCCGGCGTTTGGATAGCCCACTATGACGAGGGTGGGCAGGTCCTCAACCGAGGGAAATTCACGGATGATTCTCTTAATCTCAATCAAAGAGTCCAGCTCGGATGAGATTCTCTTTATGATGGACGCGGTTCTTCCGAGGAATTCCTTGGTCGGGTTCTTATCCCCCGTTCGAATTTTTCTCAGAGAGTCCCTCTCCAGCCTTGACACATTATCTGAGCACCACTTCATGGCACCGAGGGATTTCTTGTAGTGGTCCCTGTCTATCTGGATGTCCAAAAGGCGCTGGTAGAATTCCGGCAGCTGCTCGTAGCTTGGGAATTCCTTCGTTATCTTGTCCATGTCGGATTTTATTACCGCTGATACCGACTGTATCCTTGCCAGGTCGGTGTTCCGAAGCCGTAGCTCTTTTGGAGCCCCGGTTCTTGAAGACTTCACTCTGCTTGCCGATCTGGAGCCCCGGCGAAACGACTTGTCTATCAGTTCCTTCTCTGAGGGGATGTGGGGTAGAGAGAACATAGTATAGTATTTGGAATGGAAGCTATAGAATTAGAGATGCATGAGTTATTTTAGATAGGGAATAATCCCCAAAGCAAAGATAAATGCACCAACAGCTACCAAAAAACCGGCAATAAAAGCAATCAGCTCATGCAAACTCCCTTTATCTTTTTTGTAATATCTCCGAGATACTCCCTGTATTACTGTTGGAAGAGCCAACAATACACCAAAAATCATAAATAAAAATGGTTTTTTTGGTGTCGGAGTATAACCCATAAGTAGCAATATCACAGACATAACTAATCCTAGATGGTAGCCCAAACAACGATGGCAAAGAGGTAACTTAATATTAAAGACGCGCATACATTTGTCTTTTTCTATGACGCATTTACAGGGCCATAAATATTCAAGTTTCATTTGTTGGTTTATCCCCACAAGTTAATTGCATTATAAAGGCTAAGAGCATAGCTATTATAATAGTTAAGGATATCACAAGGCACATAACCAGATTACATTTCTCTGAAAGACAATTTGGTGCAACATAGAAAAGGACAATACAAAGCGAGATAACTACTGCAACAGAAAATATGGGATACTTTAAAAGCCCCATAATAAAATTAGTTATCCCTTTAAAATTAGGTATCCCTTTCATCCTGCCGCTATATCACTATGTACTCTGAAGCTAACTTGTTGCTAGACGCTCTAATCTATTCAATCCAGCACATGCCATCCCAAAAGATAATATAGCCGCATACGCCGTCAAAATTAATAGAGGATTAATTGTAACTAAAGCCAATGCTATCCCTAACAAGGGTACAGTCAACAAAACTAATGCAACTGAAAATAGCGTGTCTATAGTTTTTTTATCCATTTTACATCCACCAATAAAGGTATTATTGTTAACTTATTAATAAATACCGCAATAAAAACCTTACTATTAAACCCTGAAATTGGTCAGGGCCTTTATCAGGAGTTTTATTGCGTTGTCAACGTCCTTCATGCTGAACACTCCGCTGGGCGCATGGATGTATCTGCAGGGGATGGAAACGACTCCCGTTGGAATGCCCTCTCTTGTTAGATATATTATCGCTCCGTCCGTCATCCCGCCCTCAAGGACGTCAATCTGGTAGGGGATTTTGTTCTTCTTTGCCTCATTTATCAAAAGCTCCCTGAGTTTTGGATGAGTTACTACGCCCCGACCAGAGGCCTCGGTTATGGTGATTGCAGGGCCGTTCCCCACCTTCAGGTTGGATTCGGTCTCCTTTATCTGGGGGGTCCCGCCGGCTATGGTAGTGTCGATGGCAAATGCATAGTCCGGGTCTATCTTAAATGCAGAAACCCTGGCTCCTTTCAGCCCGGTCTCCTCCTGAGCCGTGCCAACTGCATAGACGGTGGCATTTATGTCCTTTGGAATCTTTTCCATTACCTTAGCCAGGATATAACAGCCAAGCCGGTCGTCCACTGCCTTCCCGTAGTAAAGATTGTTCCCAAGCCCTGCAAAATTCGGCTCGAATATTATTGGGTCGCCGATTTCGATTCTCTTATTTGCGTCCTTGTCGTCCTTGGCCCCTATGTCAATGAAGAGGTCTTCGTGCTTGATTACCTGTTTGCGCTCCTCGTCTTTTTGAAGATGCGGCGGCTTGGAGCCGATGATTCCAGGGACGTCACCCTTCTTTGCCTTTACAATGACCCGCTGCCCCATGAGAGAGCGGTCGTCTATGCCCCCTATCTTGACAAAGTTTATGAATCCCTCCTTGGATATGTATTTCACCATAAGGCCTATCTCATCGAGGTGCGCCGCAAGCATAATCTTCATCTTTCCCTTGCCCTTGCTTGCTATGATGTTTCCGAAGTTGTCGGTCTCAACGGAATCGCAGCTCTTGCCCAGTTCCCGCTGCATGATTTTTGCGATATCGCCCTCAAAACCGGAAATTCCCGCTGCTATGCATAATTCTTCAAGAAGTTTCATTTTCGTGTTCTATGATTTATTAATATAGGATACTTTAGTTATATCTAACATGCCTAAAGCTTCTGGCCTGAAAATCGGCAGGGTTGTTTCTGAGATAGGAAATGAAGTGGTTGCTTCTTTCCCGGATTCTGATGTGCCCAGGGACTTGGGCTCTGCATCACACTTATACGGAAAGAGGATTTCTCTTGGTTCCAGAAAGGGGAGAATCTTCGACGTCATAGGGAGGGTTGACTCCCCTTATCTTGTCATAAAGTCAGGCAAAAAATGATTTCTAAGGGGGAGTTGGGAGGGGAATTAGCAAATGAGAAGAAGGAGTGTCCCTCCTGCAAAAACCCAATCATGATTACCGACTACGCCCATGGAGAACTGATATGTAAGAGCTGTGGATTTGTTGTCGATGACCGGCTCTTCGACTTCGGCCCTGAATGGCGTGCCTTTGATGACGATCAAAAGAGTAAGAGGTCAAGAACAGGAGGCCCTATAAAATTCGCGAAGCTGAACAAGGGCCTTACAACGGAGATTGACCGCTACGACAGGGATATAAGGGGCGGGGCAGTACAACCGGAGAGGAAGGCCCAGCTCTACAGGCTGAGGAAGTGGCAGAAGCGCTCCAGGATGTCTGACTCGACACAGAGGAACCTGTCCATAGCCCTTCCCGAGCTTGACAGGATGTGCGCCCTTCTGAACATATCCGGCAACCTCAAGGAGGAATCAGCGATGCTCTACAGGAAGGCGGTCAGTAATGGACTTGTGCGAGGCAGATCGATTGAGAGCGTTGTCTCTGCAATAATATATCTCATATGCAGACAGCGCCAGCTTCCGAAGACTCTCGGGGAGCTTGAAGAGGCCTCCGGTGTGAAGAGGAAGGACATCGGACGCAGTTATAGATTCCTGTGCAGGAAGCTGAGTATGAAGATGCCCGTAGCAACGCCCATAGATTATGTCCCGAGGTTTGCCTCAAAGCTGGGGCTCTCCGGGGCGACCGAGGCGAAGGCAATCGAGATACTGGATAAGGCAAGAACGCTGGGCATTACGTCCGGACGGGGCCCCACAGGAGTTGCCGCAGCAGCAATATATCTTGCGGGAAGGCTCACGAATGACAAGCAGACACAGAAGGAGATAGCGACCAAACTAGCAGGAGTTACAGAGGTAACCATAAGGAATCGCTATGAGGAGCTGGTAAACTCACTGGAGATAGAGGTATAATGCCAGAGTTAAGAGGGAGGATAACTGCGGGCCTTGGAGAGGGTTCTTATTATGTCGGAGAGTATTCCGACAGGATTAGGGAAAATTTGGGCTTTGCACCGTTCCTCGGCACGCTGAATGTCAAGCTGAATTTTGAAATTCCAGATATGAAGGAGTATGTGGGGTATAGAATAGATAAGTTCGAAAAAGACGGGAAAGAGTTTAACGCTGTTGAATTCATCCCTGCTGAAATTCTTGTTGGTGATGGGGCCGAAGGCTGCTATATCACTGTTCCCGAGAGGACCAAGCACCGGCACGAGATTGAGATTTTAAGCGAATTCAACCTCAGGGAAAAATTGGAACTGAAGAATGGAGATGAGATAGTAGTAAGGATTACTTGACACGGGATATCTTTCCTCCCGGCTTCTCCTCGGCAAATGTCTCGGCATTGAACGTGTAGATTTCGGTGCCCTGCTCCCTCCAGACGTCCGATTCGAGGTGGCCCCTCATGCACGTTCTGGATAGGAATTCCCTGGGGCTCCAACCCCGTTCCACTGCAAGCTGGGGCAAGAGTATGCCCTTGGAATTTCCGTCGCTCACAATAAGACCGTGCTTGCCTATCTCTATCTCACCCAGCGGGTCGCCCTTGGCGGGCTTCGGTTTGGTCAGCATGGATACCTCGATAAGTGTTGTCTTTAACTCGCTCTTCCTGAGCGGGGGGAACCTGTAGTCCCTGAATGCCGCGGACTCGGCAGCCTCGGGCAGAGAGCGGCTCAGCTCCATTATGCCATCAGTATAACCCATCTGACCCCTTATATCCTTTCCGGGATGGACTTTCAGGGTTACGAAGACTCCCTTGTCTTTCTTAAGGATGTCCTTTATTGCCCAGGGGGCCTTCATCTCCGCTCCCGTGAAATGAGACTCGATTGCCTTCCTTGCAAACTTTACCATCGCCCTTCCGTCATCTAGATTTATTTTGACCATTATATCCCCTCTAAAACTATATCAGCAATCTCCTTTATATCTGCAAGCTTTGCCTTGTCCTCCTCGAACCTTGGCTCTATGACCCTGACTTTGTTCTTCTTCAGCTTTTTCAGGTTCTCGACAACGAACGGGTTTTTGTACATGGAGGAGTGCATCGCGGGAACAATGACTACGGGAATCCCGGAGCCAAGAGCAGTTGTAGCAAATGTAGTGACCGGGGTGTCGTCAATCCCGTTCGCAATCTTGGATATGGTGTTTGCGGTAGCGGGACATATGAGCAGGAGGGATGCCTTCCCCCCCACGCCGCAGAGCTTCACGTGTTCCACCTTCCCGGTTATCTCGGTAATCACCTCGCTGTCGGTGGCCCACTCCATCACGTCGGGGTGGATTATCCTTCTGGCTGAGGCTGACATTACAGAAACGGTGGAGATTCCCCTCCTCGCCAGCTCTCTGGCAAGCTTCGGCGACTCTATTGCCGCAACGCTCCCACAGACACCCAGAACGACCAGTTTTGTCATGTGTTAATTTATTGGTTTAAATACAAAATAAGAAATGATGACAAGGTATGAGAAGGGGGCAAAGTTCGAGAGGGCTCTTGTGCATGATTTCTGGGAAAGGGACTGGGCTGCGATGAGGTCCGCTGGAAGCGGGAATACGTCGCTGCCTGCCCCGGACCTAATCGCGGCAAAGGACGGGAAGATAATTCTCGTTGAATGCAAATCAACAGGCAGGGAGAAATTGCATCTCAAGGGCGCAATACTGGCATTGCACGAATTCTCCAGGGTTAGCGGGGGCAGGGCGTATATCGCAGTAAAGTTCCTGCGCAAGGAGCCGAGGTTCTATGAAATCGGCGGGTTGATGGAGAGGAAAAGGTTCACCATATCAATCAGTGACGACTACTTGTCCCTGGACGCCGTTATCGGCATGCAGGGGACGTTCAGATAAGTGTCCTATCCCACGGCCACGTATTCGGCGAATGCGTGTGGTTTGGGGACAGGTATTTTATCCTCCAGAAGCCCTTTCACATGCATTTCAATAGCCTCGTGCATGTTCTTCTCGGCCGCCTCATGAGTCTCGCCAGTCGCTACGCAACCCGGCAGGTCAGGGGAGTAAGCCGAATAATTTCCGTCCGCCTTTTCTATAACGACAAGAAATCTGTACATTTTTAATTCACCTCCTTTTTCTTTAGTTTTGCTTGCTTTAAAATGCTATTTAGTGTGCCGGGGGCCAATTCATGGCTCGGATGCCCTGCAATCGTTACCCTTCCCAGCTTGGTTGGGTGCTTGTATTGCTGATGACTACCCTTGGTTGCGACCAAGTACCAGCCATCGGCTTTTATCATCTTAAGGGCATCGCGTATCTTCATTGCATTTGGTCACTATTATATCTGATTATGGAATTAAATACATTGCCATATGAATTTTATGCCGTTATCGGCATGCAGGGGACGTTCCGGCTTTGGGACATAATTCACGCATCCCATACCTCAACAGCCAATATCTCCTCCAGGTGCTTTAGGTAGCATAACCTTTTGAGGTTGTAGTCACATACTCGAGCGAAGACCTCTTGTTTTCTTCGCTGTTTTATCCGCCTTCGCAGAGGAATAGGAAAATCTCTTTTGAATGCAGAGAAAACGCT
>JAHIKS010000089.1 GCA_018897475.1 Candidatus Altarchaeota archaeon | reverse complement strand
CTACGACAAGAACCGAAAAAGGAATCCCTCATGGAAAGGGCAAAAAGGATACTCATGTTGATAGAAGTTATGCAGATTTCGCATTACATCTATCGGGAACATTCATAGTTTTTTTGATAGAGAGATATGGGGAATTAAAGTAGTCAGACCTATCGAGCCGATAATAGGATTGGGGCGAAGATGTGTCGGTGCAGAGCACCGAACACGCGCCCGAATCTAAGATTCGGTCGCGTAGGTCATTCGCCGGCCTTATGAAGGCCGGGGCGAGCTGACTGCCAATAATAATCAAGAATAAGACTCTACCCCATCTTGTTAACGTAGAGCGTCTGCGTCGGATAAGCAAATTCGATTCCCCCCTTCTCCAGCTCTTCTTTGATTCCTAGGTTTATCTCCTGCTGGACATCCATATACTCATTATAGTCCCCAGTGTCGACGTAATACACGACCTCGAAGATAAGACTGGAATCCCCAAATTTTTGGAAATGCACCCTGTCAATTTTGGCCATCTTGACCTTTTCGACAATTTTACCCACGACGTCGGGAATCTTCTTTAGTTTAGCTGTTGGAGTCTCATAAGTGACTCCGAAACTAAAGACCACCCTTCTCTTTTCCATTCTCTTGTAATTATGCACTCTTGTTTCTGTCAGTTCCTTGTTTGACACTATGAGCTCCTCTCCTTGCAAGGTTTGAATTCGGGTAGTTTTTATCCCAATCTTCTTCACGACTCCCAAATCATTCCCGATTATGATAAAATCCCCACTCTTGAAGGGCTTATCGAAGTATATGGAAAAGGAAGCGAAGATATCTGTCAAGATATTCTGTAGAGCAAAAGCGATGGCTAATCCACCTATACCAATCCCGGCAATTAATGTAGAAACCTCGAATCCCAGGTTCGACAGGATTAGGATGATTGCTACCGCCCATAAGATAACCTTTAGAATTTTGTTTAGGGTGTCGATAATGGACGCATCAATTTCCTCCTCTTTATAATTTTTCTTTATTATCCTTCCTGTGCTGTAATCAATCAGACTTTCTATACCTAGAACCGTATAATAAACTACAGAAACAAGCAAACCATAATAAACTCCCATCTCTATGGCATCGTGCACCTGGATAAACTGCAGAGCTATATGTAGGGACAACAAAATGTAAAAAGTCCAGCTGACATTATCTACCATATCTATAAGGAGTTCATCAATCTCCGTTTTTGTCTTTTTAGATAACCTCTTAAGCTTACTGATTATAACAAATTTGAAAATCTTTAGAAAAAGGAGTGATAATACAAAAATTACCAAAGCAAACAAATACTCCTCTATCTGATTTTCTCCAATTATGGAAACCAGGACTTCTGGGATGCCCATAAATACTATTTAGATTCTGTTTTTATTAGCCCTCTCTTCACGAAGAGGCCGCACCAGCATCTGCTTTCATTGCTCCATACTTCCTGGGTCTTGAAATTACAGGGACATAGCAACTCCAAATCCCTTTCCCTCGTACCGTCCCCAATCCTACAGGGACAGAGCTTCAACCCCTGGGTCTTCTCGTTATTGAGAACTCCATCAGCAACTCCACTGACATGACCGCCGTCTGGATTCAGCATAAAGTCATTCTTCCCTGCAAAATTCTCCCAGACTTTCATCAATTCTTCTTTATTCATAGGCCCATCACAAACCTTGCCTCTTTATCATCTATCTCAACGTAGGCATTCTCTGCCTGGCAGGTGGGGCAGACCTCCGGCCCCGCTATTCCATAGTGGATGTCATTGCAGACATTACATCTCCAGAATTTCTTACTCATTCCAATCTCTCTTTGGAAAGCTGCAGGTGGTCTGTTTCCACTTCAACAAAGACCTCAAATATCTTTCTCACTCTGTCATTTTCAGCCTCTGAAGCAGCCCTGCCGTAGAACTCTATGGCCATGGTTTCCCTCGCATGGGAATCCTCCAGGTTCTCTTTGTTGCTGAGGTGGCAGGTATCATCCCCCTTCGAGATTGAATCGAGCTTCAGCATCTTCCTCCAGACGCTTGCGTGCTCTGCCTCGACCTTACCCAGCGCCTTGAACAGAAGCCTTCCTTCTTCATCGTCAGTCTTCTGCGCAGCGCATAAATAAAAGGCGGCATTGCTTATCTCAACCTGTAATGCATGCTCTGCATTGGCCTTGTCCTTCTCATTCAGTTCGACATCAAAATTCACATTGGCCTCTTTGACATCCTTTATATAATCCCTCTTCGCCCCGCAGAACGGACAGTTCGCGGGCGCTTCATCTCCCACATAGGGGTCTCCACATATCTCGCATCTTAACAACCTAACCATTGAAATCACCTCTTCCTCTTTAATTTTAACTTTAGGCTTTATATATTTAGCAACATGAAGTCTGACATCAAACGAGCCATCGGCCACATGCTTGAAACCAACCTAGTTAGGAAGGTATTCTGGCACATGGACGATAAGGTAGATAACCTCCTCTACGGAATCCGGCAGGGGGACGATGCAGCAGTCATTGGAGAGTGGGCAGTGAACATGGAGGGCCCCTACCCCCTGAAGATCGGGAGAAAGACCGGCCTGATTCATACCTGCAGCGACATAGTAGTCATGGGCGCGAAGCCCCTATTTGCATTAAATTCCATGCAGGTGGATTCAATAAAGGACTCAGAGTCCATAGCCAACGACATCAAGAAGCAGAGCAACGGTCTGGGAGTTCCAATAGTGGGGGGCAATACGCAGCTTGAGAACGACCTTAAGCCATGCATCTCATTTGTAGTATTTGGCAAGATGCTTGGAAAGCCGATACCAGACAGCGGTGCAAAGCATGGCGACAGAATTCTCATGCTCGGGGATGTTGTAGAAGGGGAGATAGGCGAGAGGGTCTACAGGGCAAAAGTGAAATTCGAAACGTTCTTTGATTTAATCGAGAACAATATTGAAATCCACGCATCCAAGGATGCCTCGAGAGGCGGCTGGTTCGGCAACCTTACCGAGATGCTGATAAAGTCCAAGAAGGGCTTCACAATAGGGAGCATCCCGTTCCCCAGGATTACTCGATACATGGGAACCTACCTCCTCGCGGTCCCGAGGAAGGAGGTCAAGAGGATAGTGGAGATATCAGCAAAGCACAAGTGCCCCGTTGTCGATATGGGCAAGGTCGAGAAGGAACTGAGAATTTCCATCGGCGACGAGGTCGTAGTCGATGAAAAAAAGATGCATGAGCTCATAAGGGGTTTTCCCTACAGGAAGGCCAGAAGGCTATAACCTATTCTTCGACATCATCATATCGTTTATCAGCCTGTGCGGCTTCTCTGGGTCCGGGAGATTGTTCAGGACCAATTCCAGGCCCGGGCCTCCTGCAACGTCTATGAAGATATCTCCGATATCAACCAGCTTCTCCCCAAGCTTCTTGTGCATCTCTATGTTCTGTATTTTGTTGTATGGAACGCCGTCGAGGTGCTTGCTTAGAAGCCCGCGCCTCTTTAGAATCCTCTCCGAGGTAATGAAATACCTCACGGAGTAATGGCTATTGACCGACATCCATACCATCAGGATGGAGGCAAAAAGCATAACCCCCGGAACGAAGAGAACGAATGAGCTGATTTTCGCCAGCAGGACGTAGAGCGTTACCAGAAAGGCTATTATGAGGGCAACCCCCGACAGGATAAGCGTAGATGCTTCGCTATACCAAGACGGGAAGCTATTATAAAGAAGCTTTTCGCCGGGAAGGAGGTCATCGCCTTCCATCTTTGTAATGTCCTCTATTTTCTTTGTGATATTCTCAATGGTTTTGGTTATCATGTTAGTCAATAGTTTGGATGGACTGCTAAAAATACCCCCTACGGTTTAAGTATGGATTTTTAGGTCTAAAATCTTTTATAGATACAACATTTACTTCATATTATAACAGTGGTGAGAATAGACAAAAAAGTAGTTACTCTTCCGGAAATTGATGAAAAGATAAATGAATTATTAACCAACCTAGATAATGATGGTTTTAAACCAGATTTAGTTATCGGCATAACTCGAGGGGGTGCTGTTTTAGGTAGGATAATCGCACATGAACTTGGTTGCGATTTTGATCGTTTTCACATATCAAATGGACATATATGTGGTGAATTTGAAAAATTAGCAAGAGACCATTCAAAAATTTTAATAGTTGATGATAATACAAACAGAGGCCATACCGCCCAAAACTGCATTCTTGAGGTGATAAGAAAAACGAATCTCACCTTAAATCCAAAGATAATAGTTGGTGGGATAATCGAGCAAATTGCTAATGATATGTGGGATTTCTATCTAGATGATAATGGAGAATCTTCGTATCAAAGGTCATGGGCATTTCAAAGAGATTTATTGAAACAGATAAATCCCAAACTTGATTCAGACAAGATTATAGACTCATTGATGAGTAGAAAAAAGAGGGCAGTAGATGAGTATAAGGGCATATCAAAAAAGAACATTAAGAACTGTACAACACAGCAATTAGCAGAAAAATATTTCGACTTTAATAAACAAGATAATGGGTCTCAGACCTGTTTAGAATTGTTACTAAAAAATGCAAAAATCGATTATGGTTTATTGGAGAATTTATTTGAAAATGGGAATATAAAACACAATATGCTTAGGAACATTATCCAAAACGGATTAGTAGATATCTGTTTATATGTCTCCAGTCGACATACTGGATCAGATTGCATGGAACCAGATTTTTCTGGTTTTAAAGACAGTAAAAACCGTACTTTACCTTGGACTGAAGATATAATGGACACATTGGAGAAGCTAGATAATTCATCCCTCCCTTGGAGAGATATAACGATGGATGAGATAAAAAAACAATACAAGACCGATGTAAGAAAACATCAAATTTTTGAATTTTATGAAAAATCCTTTTTATGTTTATCTGATGGAGTAAAGCAAGGAAATAAACCTTCTGCAGAATATATACTTATGCTTGATGGCGATAAAGAAGAATTTCTCAGAGATTTTTATAGATTTCTGGATTCGAAGGGCATTAACTTCTATAGAATGAATAGCTCTTCTGGGACTATAAAAGGCAGTATGAAACTTATCGCTTTAGATTTTGATTTTCATATTAAACAAGAAGGGGGGAAAATCAAATTAAGGTTCATAACCCGTCCACATGAGACAAGAAACTATGCTGCGTGTTCAGAAAAATGCAAAAAAGAGAAACCAGAGGATTGCATGGAATGCAAGATATGCAGTGACTATAAAAGAAATTTGGTTTATCTGACAAAAATACTAGGAATTTATGATTGGATCGATTCCAAATATGACCTAGAAAACATAGAATATGCTTCCATCATAGATGGAAAAAGGTTGAATGGCTTCTCTATGGAAGATATAATGGGCCATATCCGAATTATCAAAAGAGCATATGACAACTGATTTAACTTCCGCTCTTCTTCAAATCCAAAAGCTCCTTTATCCAACCTTTATGCTCATCACGTATATAAAAATTCCTTACCCACCTCTTTATATCAGCCTCTGAACTCTTAAGTGACTCCATACGTGATCTAACAATACCCGCATTCTCTAATCTGACAATTCTAGCATGTATTGTCCTTCGGCTTGCAGTGCCCTCTTCGGAGAGTTCCCTAGATATATCATTGAAGTATCTATACTTTCCATTATACAATAATCTCAAAATTGCCATACCGACATCATCACAAACTATTTGGAGTTGCTTTGCAACCTCCTGTTGCGAGTCAGCAGGTATGTTAAGTTTCATTTGGGTCACCTCCTTTTGTTTTAATCTATTTACTTTTACCTCAAGGTTAAATAAATACCTTTCGGTTCAATTTTCTATACTGGCAAAGTAGGGCATTAGTTCTTTTAGTGAGTTTATTTCCATTTTTGGCTTTAATTCATCCTTTGATTTAATTTCTATATTTGGATACTCTTGTTCCCAATTGGCATTTTTAAATACATTCTCTTCTGTTTCATCATTGTATCTACCATCTTCTCTCAGTATTCTAATGGAAAATAAACCTGCCTTATTTGCCCCCAAAATATCCGTATCTAGTCTATCACCAATATAGATGGCCTCATCGGGGCTGACTTCCAAAGCTTCCAAGGCCCTATCAAATATCATTGTATATGGTTTTTTCATAGAGTCATCTTTCATTCCAGAAACGTGGATGGTGTTGAAATAATCTAATATTTCTGAACGTATGATTTTTTCGCGTTGAATGAATTCCTCACCATTTGACACCAAACCTGTCCTGACTCCAATACTATACATCTCCCTTAGGAAGGGTATTGCATCGGCATACAACCTCATTGTTGCAACCACAACATCCCTATAAACAATTCCCATTCTTGTCGCTAAACTTAAGTCACCAATTCCCAATTTCTCAAGTAACTCGTTGAACAGATAGCTATCTGGGGAAGGCCTATTAAGGCCCTTTTTTATATATCTTATCATACCCCTGAGATCTTCATCATCTTTCTCGATATTTTGGTGCTGTCTTAATGCATCTATACTGCAATGTATTGCTAATGTATCTGCATAGGTACTCCTCATTAGTGTATCATCCAAATCAAATAGAACTGCCTCTGCATTTTCAAAAGGATTGTCGGAAGCCATCTTATGAATCTTTGACGATTCTCATGATATGGAGTATACTTACATATACTCCAGTATAGATTTAACATTTAGGGTATAAAAGCAAAAGAAATTAAGTTGCCGCCGGCGAGATTTGAACTCGCGACACCCTGGTCTTCAGCCAGGTGCTCTCCCAAGCTGAGCTACAGCGGCGAACCGGAATCGGTTCACGCTTGTGCCATCTTCGCCATAGAAAAATAATCGGCTCGATGACACTTGAATTCCCCAGTTAATCACAGAGGAATTCACTCCTTAATCTCAATCTCGGTTCCCAGGGACTGACCGGGCAGGCCCTTATTGAACCTTGCAACGACTTGGCCTTTCCTGCCATGCACCCTGCTTATCTTTCCAACCAGTATCTTCCCGCTGGGGGTCTTCCACTCGACCTTCTTCCCGAGCAGCTTTGCTGCCTCCTCCTTGCTCGAGGATTTCTCCGGGGATATAATCATCTGATTGGCCCTCTGCGTATTCACTCCTCCGCGATAGTTCATTACCTTGCCTTTCATCACTTTCACCATTTATATCTTTTATATTAGGAATCCAATAATAAAGAAATCTTCTATACTGAATAATTATGATAAATAAATGAAAGAGATTAGATTTCACGGCCGGGGTGGTCAGGGTGCAGTGACTGCCGCGACTCTCCTGTCGGTTGCTGCTTTCCATGACGGAAAATTCACACAATCCTTTCCAAGATTTGGTGTCGAGAGGAGAGGCGCTCCCGTAGAAGCATTTACACGGCTATCTGATTCCTTCATACAAAGAAGGAGCGCAATATATGAGCCGGACATTCTCGTTGTGCTGGATTCCACCCTCTTTGACGTCGTTGATGTCACTGGCGGACTGAAGGATGGTGGCATGGTTATAATCAATACAGAGAAAAGCCCCGACAGCTTTGGGATAGAGAACGCTACCGTCCATGCGGTGGATGCGACCTCCCTGGCGTTTGAGATTCTTAAGAGAGACATCGTGAATACGGCAATGCTCGGCGCATTCGCTGCCTTTACGGGAGAGGTAAAGGCGGACTCAATCTCCGAGGCAATCAAGGAGCATTTCTCAGGCACTATAGCGGAGAAGAACGTAGAGCTGGTCGAGAAGACCTACCAGCAGGCCCTGGATAAAAAATGATAGACTTCGAGAAGGTAAAGCAGAAGGTTGGAGACACCGAAATAACCATCGGCGCAGTCCTTGAGAGCAAGGGCTCTACATCAAACACAAAGACCGGGGCCTGGAGGAGCATGAGACCCATAGTCGATAAAGAAAAGTGCACCGGATGCGGAATATGCTGGAGCCTGTGCCCTGAGGGCTGTATAAAGAAAGGAGATGACGAAAAATTCGAAGCCGATCTGGATTACTGCAAGGGATGTCTGATATGTGTTAATGAGTGTCCGCAGAAAGCCATAACTGCTGTTGCTGAAGAAAAATGAGACTTCAAATTAAAAAAATTTTACCAAGAGGATGGGAATACAAAGAGGATAATGAATATATCAAGATATGGTACAAAAACGAGAAGGGTCGTCATCCTGAGCCAATAAAAGTAAAAAATGAGATAGAAATTTCAAGAGAACTTGGTGTCTTACTCGGATTCTGGATAGGTGATGGCACAAAACGAAGGTTTGTTTTAACCAACAATGAACCCATCCTAATCAAATACCTATATGATTCAATTAGAAATATTTTTTCTGTCGACGAAGATAACCTGAGTTTAAGGATAAGCATCCCTCCAAATTTCAAAAGAAAAGAAATTCAATTCTTTGATAGTGTTAATGAACAATTTCATGAAATCTCAGATATTAAGACAAAAGGATTTTATGCAAATAGAAACTCACCGATTCTGCACTTGCGTATAAACAGCATAGTTTTCATCAAATTATTTAAGCAGATATATGCCCATATCTCACAAAATGTGAGTAAAGAAAGTGAGATATGGGATGGCTATCTTACAGGAATAATTGCCGCAGAAGGCCATATGGACCTAAGAAGAAATTATAATACGCTATCTAGAATTGCGATTGCACAAGTTGATAAAGATAATAGGGAAGAAATCTGTAAAGCTCTTGAAAAAAAAGGGATAACATACACTACTTCAGAGGGGTATATCACTATCTTTGGAAAGAAAAACTTTGACATTATCTCTAAAAGAGAACTTTATTCTCTACATCCCAAGAAAAAAGAACAGTTTATAAAGGGCTATAGCAGAATCAAACAGGCACAGTATTCAACAGATGAAGTAGAGCACTTATTACTTGATAATATGAAGGAACCGATAAGGGTCTCTAAACTTGCAAAGAAATTTGGGAGATGTAGACAGACCATTAGGGAACATCTTTTGTTAAAAGGCAACTCTCTTTATAAGAGAGGTCTAATAGAAGTACGTGGAAAAGAAAGAGGCGCTAGAGGTTCTTTCTATGGCAATCTTTGGGGTCTCACAGAGAAAGGCTTCAATCACATCCAAAGTACGGAGGTAATGGAAAAATGAAGTCGATAATGGAGGCATCCCATGCCGTATCAGAGGCTGTGAAGATGATAAAGCCAGCCGTTGTGGCAGCCTATCCAATAACACCCCAGACTCACATAGTCGAGAAGATTTCAGACTTCGTTGCTGATGGCGACCTGAAGACCGAATACATAAGGGTGGAATCTGAATTCGCGGCAATTTCAGCTTGTTTGGGGGCATCAGCCACTGGAGTTAGGACCTATACAGCAACCTCTTCCCAGGGTCTTGCTCTGATGAATGAAATACTCTTCGTAGTTTCGGGAATGAGGCTTCCTATCTGCATGACCGTAGTCAACAGGGCATTATCGGCTCCAATCAACATATGGAACGACCACCAGGACTCCATCTCTGCAAGGGACAGCGGCTGGATTCAGCTCCATGCAGAGACCGCTCAGGAGTGCTACGACCTAACCTTGATGCAGTTCAAAATATCTGAAGACAAGAGAGTTTTATTGCCATCAATGGTATGCATGGACGGGTTCACCCTCTCCCATGTCTATGAGCCCATGGACGTGCCCGAGCAGGTGAAGCTTGACGAATTCCTTCCAGACTACAAGCCGTTCCATGCCATACTCGACCCGGAGCAGCCACTGACTCTTGGGCCGATAGGTTTTCCATCTCATTTCATGGAGTTCAGATACTCTCAAGCAGAAGCCATGGAGAATTCCCTCAAGATAATCGAAGAGGTCTTTGACGAATTCAACTCAAAATTTCCTGTTGAGATTGAAAAGACAAGGCCCAAGAAGTACTGGCATACCGAGAACTACAAGACCGAGGATGCAGAAATCATCCTGGTAGCAATGGGCTCCGTCTGCGGCACGATAAAGGATGTCATAGACGAGCTCAGGGAAAAGGGAGAGAAGGTCGGCCTGATGAAGCTGATAACCTACCGGCCCTTCCCGAGGGAGGCAATCAAAGAGGCACTCAAGGGCGCAAAGAAGGTTGCGGTGCTCGAGAAGGCTATATCTCCTGGAGCAAACACGGCCCCTCTCACAGATGAAGTATCATCCCTCTTATATGACCTCGATGAAAGGCCCGAGATAAGGAACTTCATCATCGGTCTTGGTGGCAGAGACGTCAGCATGGACCGGCTTCACAAGATCTACGACATGACAAAGAACTCACAAGGAAAGAAGCAGGAGTGGATATTCTAAAAAATGGCAATACTCGGCTTACCTGAGGAGGAGTATTTTGCACCGGGGCACAGGGCATGTGCGGGTTGCGGGGCAGGAATAGCCATGAGGCTGATTACAAAGGCAGCAGGCAAGAATTCAATTCTCACCGAGTCGACTGGTTGCATCGAGGTTGTCAGCACCCCTTATCCAGAGACTGCATGGCGATTGCCATGGGTTCACGGAGCATTCGAGAACCCTGCCTCAATTGCCTCTGGAATCTGCGCAGCCCTAAAGGCACTGGGCAAGGAGGACGAAATCAATGTAATTGCCTTTGGAGGAGATGGGTCAACCTACGATATCGGGTTTGGTTATCTCTCAGGAGCATTCGAGAGGGGCCATAACTTCACCTATGTCTGCTACGACAATGAGGCCTACATGAATACAGGAATCCAGAGAAGCGGCTCAACGCCTTATGGTGCCTCAACTACTACATCCCCTGCAGGCAAGGAAAGCATAGGTAAGGAGGAATGGAAAAAGGACATAATGCACATAATTGCTGCTCACGGCTCGCCTTATGTTGCCTCGGCATCAATTGCGTATGTTCAAGATGCCTTCAGGAAGCTGAAAACGGCTATAGAAACCAAGGGGCCCACATTTGTAAATCTCTTTGCCCCATGCCCCACCGGCTGGCGCTTCCAGGGCGAAAAGACCGTGGAAATAGCGAAACTTGCGGTAGAAACAGGAGTCACCCCATTGTATGAGATTATCAACGGAAAGCACAAAATTAACAGGCCGAACGACGTTTCCAAGCTAAATCCCGTTGAGGAATACCTCCAGACCCAGGGCAGATACCGGCACCTATTCAAGCCCGAGAGAAAGGACAAGGAGATAGAATTCATCCAGAACCGGATAAAGGAGAACCTTTCACTACTCTTGGAAATGGCCGAAAAGGGTTTCTAGAATTATATAAAATTCTAACCCCCGCTGCCTTTTATACTATAACTCTCAATACTTTATGTCTTTTTAGATGAACTCTATCTGAATTATGTTCATATATCTGTCAAGATAGGTGGTTACAATGGAAGCAATTGTTCAAGAGGCGGTTAGTAAGATGAATGAAGAAGAAAAAAGAATTGATGTTCAGCCTGCACCAGTTACAGCCTCTGATTCTGATGAAGAATTAAGGAAGATTGTTGAAGGAATAAGGACTGCAATAAAGGTAATCGGAGCTGGAGGAGCTGGCGGCAACACCCTAAACAGGCTGATGGAGATGGGAATCGAGGGTGGAGACGTAATTGCTATTAATACAGATGCTCTGGATTTGTTGTACACTAATGCGAACACAAAGATTCTGATTGGAGCGACCATAACCGGAGGAATAGGTGCAGGAAACAACCCCGAGGTTGGAGAACAGTGTGCTGAAACAGACATAAAGAAGATTGCTGACGCATTGACGGACTGTGATATGGTTTTCATAACCTGTGGCCTTGGAGGCGGTACAGGAACCGGCGCAGTCCCAGTAGTAGCAGAGGTTGCAAAAGACCTAAATTCATTAACCATAGGAATCGTAACCCTTCCATTTGCTGTTGAGGGTAGGGTGAGAGCCAACAATGCCCTAATAGGTCTTAAGAAACTGAGAAGGCACGCAGACACAGTTATTGTAATACCCAACGACAGGCTGATGGAGATAGCACCCAACCTTCCAATAAATGCCGCATTCAAGGTGGCAGACGAGCTTCTTTCCAACGCCGTTAAAGGAATCACCGAGATGGTCACGAAGCCCGGCCTAGTCAACATGGACTTCGCTGACATAAGGACCATAATGAAGAACGGCGGGACGGCTATGATTGGTTTCGGAGCCTCGACCAAGGACACGAAGATGGAAGACAGGGCAAGAGAATCAGTTGAAAAGGCCCTGAAGTCGCCATTGCTCGATACTGATGTTAGTAGCGCAAAGGGAGCCCTCATAAACATAGTCGGAAGCAGGGACATGACACTCCAGGAGGCTGAGGAGATAGTTAGAATAGTCTCGGAATCAATAGACCCGGGCGCTGAGATAATCTGGGGTGCACAGATAGACGACACCCTGGACAGGAACATAATCAAGACACTTCTTATACTCTCTGGAGTAAAGGCACCCTCATTTGAGATGGAGCTCGAGGAGAGAATCGAGTCAGCGACCATGGAGGATTCCGACATAGGCCTGAAATCAGTTTAAGATGACAGCTGACCTAAATTAACAACATCCAATAGCATTAGCGACTTCTAATCAAGGACTCAAACCCTCTCGTAGAGAATCTCCCTACCACGCATATCCTTCTCCCTGACCTTACCCTTCTTTTCGAGGAGATTTAAAACCATGGATGTCCAGCTTCTTGACATTCCGAGGGCTGAGGCAACCTCTTTGGTTGTCTTTGCCTTGTCCAGAACCGCCAGAACCTTCTCCTCGCCCTTCTCCAGGTATTCTATCTCCGGCTTTACAAAGTTCTCCATGTTGTCCAGTCTCTCCTCAACCCTCTTCAGCCTATCCCTGATCTCGTTCAGGCCTAGAATATCTCCCAAGAGTGGCATTTTTTGAGCTGTCAATTGTCGGAAACACTTCTAGCGAAGTGTCAATTGTCGGAAACAGTTAATTATGCGGGAATTCGCATAAATGTGGGGATTCTGGCATGGTTCGAATTCAATTTAATTCCCTTACCGTGTGTCTTGGAACCTTCCTACCCTGCATAAATTAAACGAAATAAACGCAGTGCTGCATAAATAGTGGGAAATTCCATTATTAAGTGCAGGGGAATTCGTACCTGCTGCAGCCGCTTCTGCGACAGGATGATGAAGTGCTACAGAGAGGAATTTAACTTTGAGCAGGTGATGGATGCATTCTACCTCCGCGTGATGGGGTGGAAGCTTGCAGTAGATGAAGTTTTAGGTGGAAAATCTAGATAGATTAAAGTTAGAAAGAATGAAAACCGTTAGCGAGTTGAGAGAAGAGATACAAAAGCATATTAGCAAACTCAACTCCACAGAAGACATTTTTGACCTATTCAAACTATTGAACTATCCCGATAAACTTCTATTTGATATATCATCCAAAAGAAAAAAAGGAGTTTTTGATTTCAAAAAAGAGGATAGTCAGAGAATTAAGGAGATATATTCAATTCTAAGTTTTGATGAGAAACTGCCTGTTTTTTTGCTCGAAACAACAACATTAGTACCATCTTTTATCAGATCCGTAACAACCAATTTTGATAGACAGTACCTGCATTTTCTCTTGATATTTACAACAGATTATTCAGAAGTCGTGTTTGTATTCCCCAACCGTGAAAAAATCGAAACCGGTAAGCATAAACTTAAACTGACAAAGCTCATCGTCAATAAAGAGGATATCCACTATACAGATATTCAAACCCTGTCAAATATTCTTTATGAAGAGGAGAGTAGTTGGCGCGATGTCTGGAGAAAATGGAAAAAGGCATTCAGCGTTGAGAGAGTAACGACGGCATTCTTTGAAGATTATAAAGGCATCTTTTTTGCATTAAGAAAGGAACTGGATAGACAGAAAATTTCAAGAAAAGAATCGCATGAATTTACATTGCAGTTTTTAAACCGGATAATGTTCATTTATTTTATCTCTAAAAAGAAATGGCTTGAATATCCCAAATTTATTGATTGGTTTTGGGGTTCATACAAAAGACTGAGGAAATATGGTTCTGACGAATTTTATGAGAAATGGCTCAGACAGGTGTTTTTTAAGGCCTTTAACAATCGTTCAAATGAAGTAACTGGTCTGCCAGAAGAAGTAACAAAGGTAATCTCTAATTCCCCTTACCTGAATGGTGGTTTGTTCAGGGAGAATGATCTGGATGATATCAGGGTAAAAATAACTGACAAGATGTTTCAGAAGACCTTTGATTTCTTTGAAAAATACAATTTCACAATAAAAGAAGACATGCCGCTTGATCAGGAAGTTGCTGTCGATCCGCAGATGATTGGTTATGTCTATGAGTCTTTAGCGAATGTAGCTGAGGAGATATACGACCGGAACGATTTGGGCATATTCTACACACCCAGAGTGGAAGTTGATTTCATGTGTCGAAGATCAGTAGTTGAATACTTATCAAAACAAATACCTGGTGTCCCTAAAGAGAAGTTTTATCATCTGGTTTTTGATTTGCCCGAACAGAAAGAAAAAATTGAGGGATATTTTGATAAAGAAAAACTTTGGCGTAAATTGGAAGAGGTTTTAGATAATCTATCTGTCGTTGATCCTGCCTGCGGTTCAGGGGCTTTTCTGGTTGGGGTGCTGAATGTTCTCGCTGAACTCTATAGGATAGTTTACAGACACTTGAACAGGAAAGGGCTAACAGACTTCGACCTTAAATTCAGCATTGTCCAGCGTTCCCTTTATGGTGTTGATGTAATGCCCTGGGCAATTCATGCTGCTGAACTGAGACTCTGGTTACAGCTGATTGTTGAAACGGAATTCAAGAAGGAACAATTGAGAAAATACCCCCTTCTACCGAATCTTAACATGAACCTGAGAGTGGGGGGACTCTCTGGTTCAGGAAATAGGGGGAATCAGCTTTAATGTTAGAACCAGCAACTTAAAGCCACATTTGAAGAAAAGGCTGGATGACTTGAAGCAGGAAAAGAGAAAGTATTTTGAGAACTCGCCGACGGCTAAGTTCAGGACTCCTGAGGAAGTGAGAGCTGAAGAAATCAGACTTTTTGAGGAGATTATTGACGAAAGGATTGAGTCTATTGAGGGCGATGTCGAATTACTGAAGAACGGCATAAAGAGAACCGGAAGACAGATCACGCTGGGTGGCGGTAAAATAGATATTCGGTTAGATGATTATATTCTGGAAAGGGAGGAGGAGATAGAAGAATGCGAAAATGAAACCAGGAATCTGAACAGGATAAAAGAGCTTCTGCAGGACCCAGAAAAGAAGCCATTTGTCTGGGATATCGACTTTGCAGAAATATTTGGGGATAAGAATGGCTTTGATATTGTTATAGGGAATCCGCCATATGTAAGGCAGGAGAAGATTTCCCCACCGAACAAATTAAAAGCAGAGGTTAGCTTGGCGGATAGGAGAGAATATAAGGAAAAATTGATTAAATCTGTTAAGACTCAGTTTCCAGTAGTTGACAAAATAGGCAAGAAGAGTGACTATTACGTCTATTTCTATTTCCATGGATTGAGTTTGCTGAACGAAAAAGGGACATTCTGTTTTATCACTTCTAACTCCTGGCTTGATGTTGGTTACGGGAGGAATTTGCAGGAGTTTTTGCTGAAGTATGCCTCCATTATTGCGATCTACGATAACCCAAAAAGGAGTTTTGCTCATGCTGACGTTAACACAATCATTGCCTTGTTTGGTGCACCAAGATTTAAGGAAGAAAAAATTGGGGGGCTTAAAGTAGAGGGTAACAAAGACTGGCCATTGCTGGGTAATGTTGCTAAATTTGTCATGTTCAAGAAACCGTTTGAGGAAATCTACAGAAATCCAAAAATTCATATTGATATTGAGAATATCGGAGTTGAAATAAAAGGCGGAGCAATTACAGAGCTTGTAAAGAATGTTGTCAATACGCATGATTATAGGGTCTTCCCAATAATCCAAGAAGATCTATTAGAGGATGGATGGGAATATCCTGAGGTGAGGTAAAATGACGGAGTTAATTAAACTTGAGATTAAGAATAAGAATTATGGTGGGGTAAAAGGAACTAGGATTTTTATAACGCCCCAGTTGAAAACAAATCTGGAAAGCATAAAATCAGACAGATATGGTAATTTATTCAAATCATTAGAAACTACCGGATTTCGAGGTGGAAAACACCTATTGGAGACATTAAAAAAGAAACTTGGTGGGAGTGTCGTCGTTATTTTGTCTCATGAAAAGAGCAGGATTAAAGACAATACGGTAATTATAAATTATGAGGATTATAGAAAGATTGGAAGTAGCGCTTTTTTCAGTGTTTATAGACAGGTTGGATTAGACACTGCTTATAAATTTTTGTCGAAGGAACTTCCAGATATAGCTCCAGAACTGGCTGAAATTATTACACGAAGCCAAACAGAGAAGGTAATAAAAACACTTCCTAGGACCACATTAGTACCTAAAACCCAAAATTTATTGACGGGGAATATAGCTCGCATGATTAGAGAGTCTAAAATAGATAGAAAGAAACTAACTCCTGAAGTTTTAAAAGAGATTAAAGCCGCTTCCAATCAAGCATATTATAAGGATAAATTAGATGAGTTTAATAAAAGACTTGAGAAGAAACTTTCTGAAACAACGGGGAAAAATTCTTGGCAAAAGTGGATTTATTCTAATACATGGATTTTTGGTGTTGATTATTTAGAACCTATTGAAAAAGGAAAAGTGGGGTTTAGCCAAATTCCAGACTATCTTTTTCCAACAGTAGATGGTTTTTTGGATATCTTAGAAATTAAGGTTCCTCATAGGAGTGAAATTATTAAAGAAGACAAAAGCCATAAAGGATCGTATTATTGGGATCAAAAAACATCTGAAGCAATAGGTCAAGTTGCTAATTATCTCCATGAACTAGAGAAAAATCAATTACAAGTAGCTCAAAATATTAGACGAGAGTATCGAGATAAATATGAAATAGAAATTAGTACAGTTAAACCGAGAGCAATTATATTAATTGGGAGGACTGAGGCATGGAACGATGAGAGGTTAGAGGGTCTAAGAACGCTTAATTTTAGTCTGCATGGAATAGAAGTAATTTCTTATGACCAGTTGTTAAAACGCGGTGAAGGTTTGGTTAGGATGTTTGATAAAGAAGTAGATACTAAGAAGAGAGAAAGATAATATGAAACAGAAATTCAAAATCGGGCATTATGCAGGCAATAAATGGGGCGGGAAGTTTCTGAGGGCTCCGGATATCTTCTACACGATTCTGGAGAAAGGTGAGGGGAAACTGCTTCAATTGTGGACATTGGCTGATGTTACTCCTGGATGCTATTCAGGGATAAACGATTTCTTTTATCTTGATGTAGAAAAACTCAAAAAATGGAAACTTGAGACTGATTATATCAAACCACTGATAAGGAGTTCAGACATAGTTAAAACTCTACACGTAAAAGATACTTTAAATAATTATGTTTTGTCCATCCCTCAAATCTCAAAAACAAAATTAAAAAACCAGAAGTATAACTCTATTTTATCATATATCAATTGGGGTGAAAAACAAGTCACCCGAAAAAGACAAAAAACTGTAGCGGGCATTCCTTGGCCAAAAGTCGAAACCGTAAAAAATAGAAAATATTGGTATTCAATTCCTGAGAAAAATCTACGCCCCACGAATCTTTTCATGCAATATGTTTCAAATGATAGATTTTATTGTCCTTACTCTGAAATCCCCTTAGTTAGCGATAGGTGTTTTCATAGGATATTCATAAAAAAAGAGGTTGATTACAAGTCATTATGCGCTTCCTTGAATTCAACTCTTCAAATGTTTTTTGTTATGTTATTTGGACGCTCAAATTTGGGTCAAGGAGCTTTAAAATTCGAAACAACTGATGCAAAAAAGATAATGATTTATGATCCTCGTAAGTTTAATGAAGCCATCAAAAAAGAGATTGTCAATAAACTTGAAAAATTGGGTAGAAGGGGGACACTTTCAGTTTTCGATGAATGTGGTATTGATCCCGCCAAACCAATTCGCGAACAAGAACCAAAACCTCTCCCCGACAGAGCAGAACTTGACAAGATTATTTTTGATGAGCTTGGATTGACTAAAGGGGAGAGGAAAGAGGTTTATTGGGCGGTTTGTGAGTTGGTGAAGCAGAGGCTGGAGAAGGCGAGGAGTTTGAGAAAATGAGTAAAAAAAGTTCAATAATCAGAAGTGATGGGAAGAAAAGGGAATTGCTTAATGAGCATTTTTTCTATGAATTCATGATGATGAGAGGGATACTAATTTGCTATAATTCACTTAAAAATATTGCCTTAACCTATAGTAAAAATTTAGTCTTCCCCCTTGGGAATAATATCTGTGTTGAAGAAACGCTTCTCCATGCGCGGAATTTACTAGAATTTTTCTACTATGATGACATAAGCCAAGATAAAGCATCAGCCAGCGAATTCATGAAAAAAGGTGTTGGATGGGATAGGATAAGACCAGACAAAACTAAATTAGCGGGAATTAATATCGTACAAAAAAGAGTAGATTGCGAATTGGCTCATCTTACTTACAGAAGGATCGCTGGAACTCCTCCTGAAAAGTCATTTAACTTTATGCAGATATATAAAGATTTTAAAGAAGTAGTTGATATATTCCTAGCTAACATTGATCCAAAGTATTCGGATAAAAACATAGAAAAATTAAAGGGAATATTGCATAAAGAAAATAGTTGAAACCTCTTAAAAATTACTGGTGCGTAAGATGCCAATCCCAAAAGAAATCATAGATAACAGCGAAGGGAACAAATTAGTTAGTTTCCTGAATGATGCTCTAAAAGAAAACCCCAAAACGAAGTTTGACGTAGCAACTGCTTTCTTTAATATTCGGGCCTTTGCCATGATCAATGACAATCTGGAAGGTGTTGAAAGATTCAGGCTTCTGCTTGGAAAGGCCCCTGATATCCGGAATGAAACCACTCTTGGAGATGTTCTCTTACAGGAGATAAGAAAAGAGGTTGAGGGCTTTGATTTAACAAGAGAGCAGGATGAAACAGTAAAACTGTTTATTAAATTTCTAAAAAGAGAAAACGTTGAAATAAGATTGTTTGAGAAGTTCCTGCATGGGAAAGCATATATCCTTGACAATCTCATAGTTATTGGTTCATCTAACTTTACTTCTGCTGGATTAACCCGATATGGAGAACTGAATACCTGGAAGCAGGAATCTCAGGCCGTTTACACAAGAAAGGAATGGTTTGAGAAGTTCTGGGCAGAATCAAGAGACTTCAAAGACGACCTGATCCAAATTTTGGAGGATTCAAGATTTGGGAGCAAGGAATACGCTCCCTATGAGGTTTACATAAAAACCCTCTATGAGCTGCAAAAAGACGACATTAAAGAAGAGAGGGAGAAAGAAAAACCAAAAGGGCTTCCAGAGACAAAGGTGAACCTGGCACAATTCCAAGACGATGCCATTGCACGTATTTGGACGAGATTGAGAAAATATGGGGGATGCATGGTCGCCGATTCCGTTGGGTTGGGAAAGACTTGGATTGCGAAAAAGATACTTGAGAAGATTGGCTACTATGAAAGGAAAAACATTCTTGTCATCTGTCCAGCCCAGTTAAGGGAGATGTGGAGGAGAGAGCTGAAGAAGATTGACGTCAAGGAAAACATACTCTCCCAGGAGGATCTGGCTTTGGAGAACTTTCTGGAAAAAGCAAAAAGAACCCTTGGAGGAAGATTCGATAACGTAGAATTAATAGTTGTTGATGAAAGCCACAATTTCAGGAATCCTCTGTCAAACAGATGGGAGAATTTTTTTACCCTAGTTAATGATCATATTGCCAAAGGGGGTAAACGACCATACATGTTGTTCTTAACTGCAACCCCAATAAACAACACATCCTGGGACTTATACTGGCAGATTATGCTCCTTGTCTTAATGGACAGATCAACGTTTATTAAAGAGAACATACCCGACCTGTTTAAGTTCTTTAAAAGAGCAAACGAGAATCCATCTCTGTTAAATGACTTACTGAATGAAATCTCGATAAGAAGAACGAGGGATTACATTATTAAAAATTATCCCAATGCCTTTATTCTGATTGAACTGCCAAATGGTGAAGTAAAAGAACAAAAGATAATCTTTCCTGAAAGAGCTCTGGAGAATATAAACTATCAATTGGACAAGGCTTATAAAGGAATGTATAAAGAGATTTCGGATACTATCAGTGAAGAATTGACTATGGCATATTATAGGATACTTGAATATAGAAAAGAAGGGTTGAAAACAGAGGAGGAAAGACTAGCATTGGGGCGTATGATTGCCATTGGTGGTATTTTCAGAACAATCTTGCTTAAAAGACTGGAAAGTAGTGTTGATGCATTTAGAAAAAGCGTTACAAAACACATAACATTCCTAAAGCGACTGAAATCTTCTCTGAAATCAGGGAAACTTCTCACGAAAAAGGCATTCCTCAAATATGTAGTCAGTGCTGATGAGGAATTAGATACGGAAGATATAGGAGATATTCTTGAAAATCTGGAAGAATTTGACTCAAAAAAGTATGACATGGACGAACTATTCAGCGACATAGACAAAGATATCAGTTTACTGGATGAAATTCTTGAAAAAGTCAAAACCATTAAACCGGAGGACGATGCCAAACTAAAAGTTTTGAAAGACAGATTATTGAACTTATCCAAAGACGGGCAGATACTCCTATTCACCTACTACGCTGACACCCTAAATTACATTTATAATGAGATAGTAAGGGATAAAAGATTCTCGAAGTTAAAGATAGAAGCAATTTCCAGTTCAGGACTGACAAGAAAAAACCCACAACAAAGAGAGAAAATAGTTGAAGATTTCTTCTCCAAGAAAATTGATATTCTGCTAAGTACAGATGTTCTGTCAGAAGGACAAAACCTACAATCTGCAAAATATTTAATCAATTATGACCTGCACTGGAACCCAACAAGAATGATTCAAAGAGCCGGTAGAATAGATAGAATCGGCTCTCCATACAAAAAGATATTCGTTTATAATTTCTTCCCTGAGGACGAGCTTGAGGAATTATTAAAACTTGTTGAAATACTGCAAAATAAGATTATAGATATTGACAAGTCAGTAGGGCTAGACCAGACAATCTTAGGAGAAGAGATTCACCCAAAGGTTTTTGGCGTTATCCGAAGAATTAAAGGGAAGGACTCTAAGATATTTGCCGAATTAGAAGATGATGCCTTTGGTGGTGGTGAGAAGTTTTACCAGCCCCTGAAAGATTTTCTAAAGAACAAAGCTTTGGAAGACCTAGAGAAGATACCCCATGGCGTTTATAGCGGGCTAAAGAAGAATGATATCTCGGCGATATTTTTCTATTATAAGTATGGCGAAGAATTTCATTTTTGGTATTTATATGACATAACCACCAGCTCAATAATAACAAATAAAACGGAAATAATCAATTTTATGGCTTGTAAACCAAAAGAGGATAGAGTTATTCCTAATTTCTTTGAGAAAATATATGACGTCAATAAAATAATAGTTGAAGATATTGAAAGCTCCTACAAAGAGATCGAGCTAAGCCAGACACAAGATTCAAAATTAAAGGAATTAAGCAAATCCAGAAGTACAAAATTTGTAAAAAATATGATAACCGAAATAGAACTACAGATTGACTCGTATCTTGATGAGTTTCCTGATGATGATTCAATAGAACAATTCTGGGAACCTGTGAGGAATAAGCTTATATCTGTTCCCCCGACAAAGAAAAGACTTCAGATTCTAAGGAAGATATGGAGACAGTACAAGAGAGACAATGATTGGAAGAAGGTGATCAAAGAGCTAAACAATTTCTTGATGGAAAAGGGGACATTCAAGAAGAATGTTGTAGAACCTTTTGATAAATCAAAATTACAACTGATAACAATAGATTTTGTTTCATAGATACGCTGTTTTTAAATCATCTAAAGTTGTCTTAATTTTGCCGCATTGAGGGGGACACCGCCTCTGGTTTCCCCCT